>VGCQ01000166.1 GCA_016870055.1 Alphaproteobacteria bacterium
CATGGCGGGTATCCTGGCGACCGGCCGCATGCCGGCCTTCGCTCAGCAGAGGACCGTCCACTGGTTGAAGTGGGTCGACTTCGTGCCCGCCACCGACCAGATGTTCCGCCGCGAGCTGATGCCGGAGGCCGAGAAGGCGCTGGGCGTCAAGATGAACCTCGAGACGGTGAACGGCAACGATCTGCAGCCGCGCATCACGGCCGCCATCCAATCGGGCGCCGGCCCCGACATCATCATGGCGTTCAACAGCTTCACCCATCTCTACGCCAACAGCGTCGTCAACGTCGCCGCGATCGCCGAGGAAGTAGGCAAGCGCGAAGGCGGCACCTTCAAGTACGCCCAGGCGATCTGCAGCGACGGCAAGGGCATGTACATGGGCATGCCGTGGGCGGTGATCGGCGGCATGATCGCCTACCGCAAGTCGTGGTTCGACGATGTCGGCGTCACCAAGTTCCCCGAGACTTGGCAGGAGTATCGCGAGGCCGGCAAGAAGCTCAAGGCCAAGGGCCGGCCGCTCGGCCAGACGCTCGGCCATACGTTCGGCGATGCGCCGGGCTTCAGCTATCCCTACCTGTGGTCGTGGGGCGGCAAGGAAGTCGAAGCCGACGGCAAGACCGTGGTGCTGAACTCCAAGGAGACGGTCGAATCGGTCAAGTTCATGACCGGCTTCTGGAAGGACGCGCACGACGAGGGCGGCCTCGCCTGGGACGACACCAACAACAATCGCGCCTTCCTGTCGCAGACCATCTCGGCGACGCTGAACGGTGCCTCGATCTACATCGAATCGCTGCGCCGGCCCGATCAGTACAAGACCGAGAAGGGCGAGTTCCTGAACAAGGACATCCTGCACGCGCCGCTGCCCAAGGGGCCGGCCGGCCAGTTCGGCTTCCACTTGCTGCAGTCGAACATGATCATGAAGTATTCGAGGAACCAGGATGCGGCCAAGGAATTCCTGAAGTGGCTCCACCAGGAGGCCAACTACCGCAAGTTCTTCGAATCGCAGAAGGGCTTCGCCACGCCGTGCACCGCCAAGTGGGAGAACGATCCGCTGTGGAACGTCGATCCGGTCATGACGCCCTACAAGGTCGCCGCCCGGCTCGGCCAGGCGATCGGCAATGCCGGGCCGCCCAACGCCAAGGCCCAGGAAGTGTTGTCGAAGTACATCATCACCGACATGTACGCCAAGGCCGTGCAGGGCATGCCGGCCGAGGACGCGGTGAAGTGGGCCGACGCCGAGCTCAAGAAGGTGTACGGGACGTGATCGCGACGCCGATCGCGTAGCTCAACGTAGTCCAAAGAGTGAGTGAACCATGGCAGTGACCGCAGTCTCGGGCGTGGCCAACCGCCCCATCCCGCGACTGCGGCGCCTGGAGGACGAGCGTTGGCTGGCGCTCACCCTGCTCGCCCCGACGGCGATTCTGCTCGGCCTGTTCATCGCCTATCCGTTCTTCGAAGGCGTGCTGTTGTCGCTGACCAATACGCGGGTCGGCATCGAGGGCGGCTTCGTCGGGCTGAAGAACTTCGAGAAGGTGTGGAACGACAGCATCTTCCGTACCGCCGTCTGGAACACCTTCTGGTACACGGGCGTCACCACGGTGTTCAAGCTGGCCCTCGGCCTGTGGCTGGCGATCCTGCTCAACCGGCACTTCCGCGGCAAAGCGCTGGTACGGGCCTTCATCCTGCTGCCCTTCATCATCCCGACGGTGCTGTCGACCTTCGCCTGGAAATGGATGTTCGATCCGACCTTCAGCGTCATCAACTGGACGCTGTTTCAGCTCGGTTTCATCACCAAGCGCATCAACTGGCTGGGCGACCCCGACCTCGCCATGGCCTCGATCATCGTGGTCAATATCTGGCGCGGCGTGCCGTTCTTCGCCATCAGCCTGCTCGCCGGCCTGCAGACCATCAGCCCGGAGCTGCAGGAGGCGGCGGCGATCGACGGCGCCCGGCCGTGGCAGCGCTTCTGGTACGTCACCTGGCCGCTGCTGCTGCCGGTCACCATGGTCGTGGTGCTGTTCTCGGTGATCCAGACCTTCGCCGACTTCCAGCTCGTCTATGTCATGACCGGCGGCGGGCCGGCCAACGCCACCCATCTCTTCGCCACCTATGCCTACCAGATAGGCATCGGCACAGGATTGTTGTCGGAAGGCGCGGCGATCTCGCTCGCCATGTTCCCCTTCCTGTTCCTGATCGTGGTGGTGCAGCTCCTCTACATCCGCCGGGTCGAGACCCGATGAGCTGGGAGAGCCGTTAGTATGATCGAGGGTGCAGCCTGGCGACGGTGGGTGTTCTACAACATCCCGCTGATCCTGTTCGTGTTCATCCTGCTCTTCCCGTTCTACTGGATGATCATCACGACCTTCCGGCCGGACGGCGAGCTCTACCGGCCGTGGAACGCCGCCAACTACCAGCCGTTCTGGACCAACAATCCGACGCTCGATCACATCCTCTATCTGTTCGAGGAGACCTCGTTCGAGCGCTGGATGGTCAACACCATGGTGATCGCCGCCGTGTCGACGGTGATCTCGCTGTTCTGCGGCGTGTTTGCCGGCTACGCCCTGGCGCGGCTCAACTTCCCCTATGCCGGCGGGCTCGGCACGGCGATCTTCGTCACCTATCTGGTGCCGCAGACGCTGCTGTTCATCCCGTTGGCCGAGATCATCCGAAGTTTCCGGCTGGGCGACACGCCATGGTCGCTGATCCTCACCTATCCGACCTTCCTGATCCCGTTCTGCACCTGGCTGATGATGGGCTACTTCAAGGCCATCCCCAAGGAGCTCGAGGAGTGCGCGCGCATCGACGGCGCCTCGCGCTTCAAGGCGATGATCTACATCATCCTGCCGGTGGCGGTGCCCGGCATCATGTCGGCCGGCATCTTCGCCTTCACGCTGTCGTGGAACGAGTTCATCTACGCGCTGGTGTTCCTGAGCTCGCCGGAGCAGAAGACCGTGCCGGTCGGCGTCACCTCCGAGCTGATCCGCGGCGACGTCTTCTTCTGGGGGCCTTTGATGGCGGGCGCGCTGCTCGGCTCGATCCCGGTGGCGATCGTCTACTCGTTCTTCGTCGAGCACTACGTGTCGGGCCTCACCGGCTCCGTGAAGGGTTGAACCATGGCGCTGGTCAGCATCCGCAACGTCAACAAGGTCTATGACGGCAACGTGCACGCCGTGAAGAACGTCGATCTCGAGATCCGCGACAAGGAGTTCATGGTCTTCGTCGGCCCCTCGGGCTGCGGCAAGACAACGACGCTGCGTATGGTGGCGGGGCTGGAATCGATCACGTCGGGGGACATCCTGATCGGCGACACGGTGGTCAATCAGTTGCCGCCGATGGATCGCGACATCGCCATGGTGTTCCAGAACTACGCGCTCTATCCGCACATGAGCGTGTTCCACAACATGGCGTTCGGCTTGAAGATGCGGAAGTTCGACAAGGCCGAGATCGACAAGCGGGTGCGCGACGCCGCCGCCATCCTGGGCATCGAGGACCTGCTCGCCCGCAAGCCGCGCCAGCTGTCGGGCGGCCAGCGCCAGCGCGTGGCGCTCGGTCGCGCCATCGTGCGCCATCCCCAGGTCTTCCTGTTCGACGAGCCGCTCAGCAATCTCGACGCCAAGCTGCGCGTGCAGATGCGCGTCGAGCTCAAGAAGCTGCACGAGCGGCTGGGCACCACGGCGATCTACGTCACCCACGACCAGGTCGAGGCGATGACGCTAGGCGATCGCGTGGTGGTGATGAAGGACGGCGTGGTGCAGCAGGTCGGCGAGCCGCTCGAGCTCTACAACACTCCGGCCAACCGCTTCGTGGCGGGTTTCATCGGCTCGCCGGCGATGAACTTCGCCGAGGTCACGCTCTCCGCCTCCGGCGGCAAGGTATGGGCCGAAGCGCCGGGCCTCAAGATCGGTCTGCCTGAACCGGTGGCCCGCCGAGTGGGTTCACGCAACGGCACCAAAGCCACGGTCGGCGTGCGCCCCGAGGATCTGCATGTCGCAGGCCCGGCCGATCCGGCCGAGCTCTGCTTCGACGTCGAAGTCGAGGTGATCGAGCAGCTCGGCTCGGAGATCGTGCTCGACACACGGGCCGCCAGCAACGCTTTCGTGGCTTCCGTCGAGCCGACGCTGCGGGTGCGCATGCACGACCGGCTGAGGCTCGCGATCAACCCCAACCGCCTGCACCTGTTCGACGCGGCGACCGAAGCCGCGATCTGATCGATTACTGTTTCGGTCCGACCCAGGTCTCGATGGCGTCCCACTTGGCCTTGCGCTGCTCGGCCAGTGGCTTCTTGAAGTCGTGGCCGTAGGTCGCGGTGTCGAACGATCCGTAAGTCGGGTTGGGCAGCATCAGCCATTGCTTGCCCCAGTACGGCATGTCGTTCTCGTAGGCTTTGAGTCGGTCGGCTTCACTGCCGCGGTAGCGATCGTCGAAGTCGCCGAAATTGTCGCCGATGTTCAAGAGCACACGATAGTCCTTGGCGACCACCGTCCGGCGCGTGCCCTTGGCACTGCCCCAATCCTTCTGCTCGTTCTGCATCATGAAGGTGTCGACATTGCCGCCCATCGGGAAGCCGAGCTTCTGCATGTTCTCGCGCGTGTCCTTCTCGGTCGAGACGTCGCGGTTGGTGACGTAGAACACCTTCACGCCCTTGGAATCGGCGTACTTGGTGAACTCGACGGCACCCGGGATGGCGCGCGAGATCTGCGCGGCGCAGAACTCGTTCCAGGTCTTGGTGCTGAAGGTCATGTTGTTCTTCAGCATCCACACTTGGTAGAGCGAGTTGTCGAGCAGCGTCTCGTCGACGTCGAGGATGACGGCGGGCGGCAGATTGGCAAAATCGCCCTTCTGCTCGACCGGCGTCGCCGTCCAGCTCTTGTCGGCCAGCGCCTCATCGAGCCGGATCCTGGCCAGGGCGAACACGGTCAAGGCGTTGGCCTTGTATTCGACCGACCGCTGCGTCCACAGCGTCGCCAGCAAGAGGTCGTTGGGCGGCACTTCCTGGGCGCGAACGCTGCCCGTCGACAGCAGGGCGAGCGCAAGGCCCGCCGCGAGAATCTTTCGTGCGATCATGGTTCGATCTCCCTCAACAGCCTCTGTTTGGTCGTCTCGTCGGCGAACGACGCTTCGACGGCCGTTCGCGCGATACCCCGCAACTCACGCTCGCCCAACCCCGCTAGATCGTACTCCGTGCCGAGTGTGGTGTGGAAGAAGGGTGGATCGTCCGAGTTGAGCGTGACGCGAACGCCCGCGCCGATCAACCGATGGAGCGGGTGGGCGTTGCGGTCCGGATAGAGGCCGAGCGCGATGTTGCTGCCCGGGCAGACTTCGAGGACGGTGCCGCGCCGCGCCAGCTCGTCCACCAACTTGGGATCGTCGGCGGCGCGCACGCCATGGCCGATCCGCGTCACCGGCAGGTCGCGGATGGCCGCCCATACGCTTTCCGGCCCCACGACCTCGCCGGCATGGACGGTGCAGCCATAGCCCTTGTCGTGCGCCAGCCGGAAGGCCGGTGCGAAGTCGGCCGGAACGAACTTGGCCTCGTCGCCGCCCATGCCGAAGCCCACGACATAGTGGTGTGGCTCGGCCACCATGGTCTGCACCAGGGCGAGCGCCCGCTCGGGCCCAAGATGACGGATGCAGACGACGATGATGCGGCCTTCGATGCCGAAGTCGGCACGAGCCCGGTCGATCGCCTGCTCGAGCGCATCGAGCCAAGCGCCATAGGCGATGCCGAGCGCCGCCGGCCGCTCGGGCGAGCAGAACATCTCGACATAGACCGCGCCTTCGCGCGCGGCACCGGCCAGGTAGGAATAGAAGATGTCGCCGAAGTCGCGCGCCGTACGCAGCGTCTTGCAGACGCGATCGTAGGCCGCGAGAAAACTCAGGAAGTCCCGCAGGACGTAGGAGCCGTCGGCACCGATCAGGCCAGCCGGCAACTCCAACCCATTGCGCTGGGCAAGCTCGCGCGCCAGGGAAGGAGGAATCGAGCCTTCGAGATGGCAATGCAGCTCGGCCTTGGGAATCACGAAAATCCTCGCAGTGGCAGGTGCGGCCTTTGCAGCCAGTTGTCGGCCGCATACTCGGCACGGCCATCGATCAAATGCAAGGCATAGGCATGGCGCGGCCGAGCCGAGCGGTTGGCAGCGCTGGCGTGCGGCAGCAGCCCGTGCAGCACGACCAGCGTGCCGCGTGGCGCCTCGAGCGCCACCGGTGTGATCGCCGGCCACGACGTTTCATCGAGTGTGTCGAGGACCATGCCAGCGACCGCCCGCCGGAAACGCTTGCGCAGCGTGCCGCGATGACCACCCGGCAGGACCATCAGGCAACCATTGTCGCGATCGGCATCGTCCAGCGCGATCCAGAAGCCGGTGACGCTGGATGGCCGCGTATAGAGGTAGGTCGCATCCTGGTGCCAGCCGACCTCGCCGCCGATGTGTGGCTGCTTGAAGAGATACATCGACTGAAGCAGCAGCGGTTGTTGCAAGCCCACGGCCGCGGCCAGCCCGGCCAAACGCGATTGCCGGGAGATGCGGTCGAACACCGGATCGAGGTCGTGCAGCGCATGACCGATCTTGTTCAACGCCACGGCCACGGGCTGCCCGGCGGCCGCCTCCTCGAAGAAGAAACCAACGGCGCCGCCCGATCCGAGGAAATAGGCGTCACGGGCATGGCCCTGGTCGCGAGTCGAGAAGACGGTGCGCGCCGGACCAGGGTCGAAGCCCGCCACCAGCTCGGCGGCGCGCGCCTGCAGGGCATCGCAGTCGGCCGATGGCAAAAAGTCGCGCAGCACGAGAAAGCCGTCGCGGTCGTAGGCGTCGAGATCGACCTTCATCGCGCGATCCGCTGCATGATCATCGGCCGCTCCGGTAGCGCGCGATCTTCGATGCGAATGGCCGCACGCACCAGGGCGATCGCACGCTCGGCGTCGGCGTCGGTGGCGGCATGGACCACACAAAGCAGGCTGCCGGCTCGGACCGGCGCGCCGAGGTCGACGACCTCGGTCAGTCCGACCGCCGGATCGACCGCATCGTCGGCGTGGGCGCGGCCACCGCCCAGCGCCACCACGGCAATGCCCACGTCGCGGGCATTCATGCCGGCCACGAAGCCCGAGCGCTCGGCGGTGCAGGGCCGGACGACCGGCGCATGGCCGAGATAGCGGTTGCTGCGCTCGAGAAAGTCGTCGGGCCCACCCAACGCCGCGACCATGCGACCGAAGATGTCGGCGGCGCGGCCGTCGTTCAGTGCCGCCTCGGCCCTGGCACGACCGGCCGCGGGACTGGGCGCAAGGCCGCCAAGGGCGATCATCTCGCCGGCCAGCGCCAGCGTCACCGCGTGCAAGCGCGGGTCGCGCGTGCCCTCGCCCTTCAGATATTCGACCGCCTCCACGACTTCGAGCGCGTTGCCGACATTGCGGCCGAGCACGCGGTCCATGTCGCTGATCAGCGCCACCGTCGGCAGGCCTGCTTGATTGGCCACCGCCACCAGGCTCTCGGCGAGATCGCGCGCCATCGATTCGGTGTCGCAGAACGCGCCCGAGCCGCACTTCACATCCATCACCAACCCGTCGAGACCGGCCGCGATCTTCTTGGAGAGGATCGAGCTCACGATCAGCGGAATCGACTCGACCGTCGCCGTGACGTCGCGCGTGGCGTAGAGGCGGCGGTCGGCCGGCGCCAGATCGTCGGTCTGGCCGATGATGGCACAACCGACCTCGCGCACGACCTTGCGGAAGGTCGCGATGTCGGGCCGCACATCGTAACCCGAGATCGCCGACAGCTTGTCCAACGTGCCGCCGGTGTGGCCGAGGCCGCGGCCGGAGATCATCGGCACGAACAGGCCGCAGGCGGCAGCGATCGGCGCCAGCATCAGGCTCACCTTGTCGCCCACCCCGCCGCTCGAATGCTTGTCGATCACCGGGCCGGGCAGCGCCAGCCCCGTCCAGTCGAGGGTGATGCCTGAGGCGGTGAGCCCTTTGGTCAACGCCACTCGCTCGGCCGTGGTCATGCCGCGAAAGAACACCGCCATCGCGAAAGCCGCGACCTGGCCTTCGCTCAGGCTGCCGTCATGGATGCCCCGCGCGATGAGGGCGATCTCCTCGCCCGACAGCTCGCGGCCATCGCGCTTGTTGCGGATGATCTCCTGCGGCAGCATGGGCGATCACGCACCGTCTTCCAGGAAACGACGGAGAAGCCGCCGCACGTCGCCCGACGCGGCGTTCGCCACGGCGAGCGTCTGCTCGTGGCCGAGCGCACCGGGTACCAGGCCCGCGGCATAGTTGGTCATCAACGACAGCGCCACGACCTTCATCCCGGCGTGCCGGGCAAGAACGGTCTCGGGCGCGGTCGACATGCCCACGGCGTCGGCGCCGAGCACGCGCGCGGCGCGGATCTCGGCCGGCGTCTCGAAGCTCGGCCCGCTGAAGAAGATGTAGACGCCCTCGGGGCAACGCACCCCGACCGCCGCGGCTGCGGCCAGGAGCTTGCGGCGCAAGGCGGGATCGTAGGCGTCGACCATGTCGACGAAGCGATTGTCGCCCGGCTCGATGCCGAACAGCGGATTCTGGCCGGTGAAGTTGATGTGGTCGCTGATCGCCATCACCGAGCCCGGCGGCATGTCGAGCCTCAGGCTGCCGGCGGCATTGGTCTGCAGCAGGGTCTCGCAGCCGAGGTCGGCGATCGTGCGAATGACGCCCCGCATCTCGTCGATCCTGCCGCGCTCGTAGTAGTGGGCGCGGCCTTGCAGAACAGCGACGGTCGTCGGCCCGACATGGCCGAGCACGAGACGTCCGGCATGGCTGCCCACCGTGGTCTGCGGAAAGCCGGGCAGCTCGCCGTACGGGATGATCGCGGTAGGCTTCACTTCCTCGGCGAAGCCCCCCAAGCCCGAGCCCAGGATCACCGCGATCTTGGGCCTGAAGCCCGGCGCCTTGTTCGCGATCGTGTCGATCATGGCTTGGCCAGATGGTGCGGGCCGAACGACATCGGAAACAGCTCGCCCAGCGTGACGGTGCGAACCGGACCGTCAGGGCCGCAGAGATGGATCGGCAGGTCGTCTCGCGCGAACTCGCGCAGCTTCTGGCGGCAGCCGCCGCAAGGCGTGATCAGGTCGGGCCCCGGTCCGATCACCAGGCACTCGACGATGCGCGTGCGGCCGGCCGCCACCATCGCCGCGATCGCACCGGCCTCGGCGCAAGTGCCCTGCGGGTAGGCCGCGTTCTCGACATTGCAGCCGCCATGGATCGAGCCGTCATCGGCACGCAACGCGGCGCCGACGTGAAATTTCGAATAGGGCGCGTGGGCGCGGCCCATCATGCGGCGGGCAAGCTCGAGCAAATCCTGCATCAATGCTCCTTCGCGTAGGGCACGCCGGCGGCGCGTGGCGCCACGGCGCGGCCGATGAAGCCAGCCAACAGGAACACCGTGAGAAGATAGGGCAAGGCCTGGATCAACTGCACCGGCACCTCGCCCACGCCCGGCACCTTCACGCCCTGCAGGCGGATGGCGATGGCGTCGAGCAGGCCGAACAGCAGGCAGGCGCCGAACGCCGGGAACGGCCGCCATTTGCCGAAGATGATGGCGGCGAGCGCGATGAAACCCTGGCCTGCCGTCATGTCGCGGCCGAAGCCGGCATTCTGGGCGATCGAGAGATAGGCGCCGGCCAGGCCGGCGAACAGGCCGCACAACAGCACGGCGCGATAGCGCAGCCACGACACCGAGATGCCGGCCGTGTCGACGGCGAGGGGCATTTCGCCCACCGCCCGCAGCCTGAGGCCAAAGCGCGTGCGCTCGACGATCCACCAGGTGAGCGGCACCGACAGCAGCGCCAGGTAGACCAGCACGTTGTCGCCGGCGTTGGGCAGCAGGAGCGGCATCAGGCGCTGATCGCCGACCAGAGCCGGCGTCTGGCCGCCGCGGTTGAACCAGGCGGTGCCCAGCACGACGGTGAGGCCCGCCGCCACGATGTTGATCGCCACGCCGCTCACCACCTGATTGCCGCGATGGGTGAT
>VGCQ01000167.1 GCA_016870055.1 Alphaproteobacteria bacterium
GACGACTACGTCGTGGGCTCGGCCGAGGACGCTGGCGGCCGGCCGATCCGTCTTGTCGTCATGCTGCCCGACACCGAGCTGGCGCGGCCCGAAGCCGAACACGTAGCGCCGTCGGTCCGCCGCCATTTCGAGCGCCGCCGCGACGCCGAGCACCGTAAGCTGCGCGCCCTATGGTGGCGTGGCCGCGTCGCCCTCGTGATCGGCATCGCCTTCCTTGCCGCATGCCTGGTCGCCCGCAGCCTCCTGCTCGGTTCGCCGTCGACGGCGGCGCACATCGTAGCCGAGGGCTTGCTGATCGTGGGCTGGGTCGCGATGTGGGGTCCGCTCGATATCTTCCTCTACGGCTGGTGGCCGACCTGGAGTCGCGTCAAGCAGCTCGACCGGCTGACGCGGATCGGGGTCGAACTGAGACCGTTGGCCTGAGATTCACAACAGCTGCGGGCCGTTCATCAGCACCAAGCCGGCCACGATCACCGCCGCTGCCGCCACACGGCGCGCGCCGAACGGCTCGCCCAGCAGCAGCGTGCCCATCAGCGCCCCGAACAGCACCGAGGTCTCGCGCAGTGCGGCGACATGCGCCATCGGCCCCAGCACCAGGGCGTAGATCGCAATGCCGTAGCCGGTGTTGGCGATCACGCCTCCGACCACGCCGCGCCACCAGTTCTTGGTGAGATGCAGCCACACCAAGCGCGGCCGCAATGCCACGGTCAGCACCAGGAGCCACGGCCCTTCGATGACGCACAGCCAGGCGATGTAGGACAGGCGATGCTCGAAGGTCGGCCCGGCGGCACGCACGCCCAGCCCGTCGGCGATGATGTAGGCAGCGATGGTGATGCCGGTCAGCACGGCGAACAGCGTGGCAAGCCCGTGCCGGCCGCCCGCCCGCGGCACCGCCGAACGCAGCGGCATGGCGAGCGCGACCAGCCCGCCGCTCAGCAGCACCACGCCGACGATGTCCTGGCCGCGCAGATGCTCGCCGATGAAACGGCCCGACACCAGCGCCACCAGGAGCGGTCCGAGCCCACGGGCTATCGGATAGGTGTGGCTGAGATCGCCGTACGAATAGGCCTTCAACAGAAACACATAGTAGAGGACGTGAATCGCCGCCGACGACAGCAGATACTTCCAGGCCGCGGCCTCGATCGGCGGCAGGAACGGCACGGCGCACAGCCCCATCAGCGTCCCGGTCGACATGATGACGCCGAACGTGGTCAGCCGGTCCGAAGTGTCGGACTTCAGCAGCGCATTCCACGACGCGTGCATCAGGCCGGCCAAAAGCAGCAGCCCGACGATGAGGGGGGAGACGACCAATTGGGCTTCTTTGTCTTCTGTCCGTCACCTTACCGCAAATCGCCGCGCACCGCCTCGTAGAAGACGTGGTCGGCTTCCAGAATGACCCTCGCCGCACAGCGGCGCGATGCCTATATTGATCTGCTGGCGCTTCGTGGCCGCCGATGGAGTCCGCCCTGCTTCTGCTCATCGATAACTATGACAGCTTCACCTACAACCTCGTCCATTTCCTGGGCGATCTCGGAGCGCGCTGCGTGGTCCATCGCAACGACCAGATCACGGTCGATCAGGCGATGTCCTTGAAGCCGGCCGGCATCGTGCTGTCGCCCGGCCCCTGCACGCCCAACAAGGCGGGCATCTGCCTTGACCTGATCAAGGCAGCGACCCGGGCCCAGTTGCCGCTGCTCGGCGTCTGCCTCGGCCATCAGGCGATCGGCCAGGCCTTTGGCGGCAAGGTGGTGCGCGCGCCCGTGCCCATGCACGGCAAGCTCTCGGGCGTTCGGCACCAGAACCAGAGCGTGTTCGAGGACGTGCCCTCGCCGTTCAACGCCACACGCTACCATTCGCTGATCGTCGAGCGGCCGAGCCTGCCGCGCGACCTCGAGATCACCGCCGAGACCACTGACATCATCATGGGCCTGCGCCACAGATCGCTGCCCATCCACGGCGTGCAGTTCCATCCCGAAAGCATCGCGTCGGAGCACGGCCACAAGATCCTCGAGAACTTCCTCAAGATCGCCGGCGAGCATCCCTCGCAACAGAACAAGAAGGCGGCGTAGCGCGCATGCTCGCACGCCGCGTCCTGCTTGCTCTCGGCACCGTGACCACCCTCGCCCCTGCCGCCTTCGCTCAGGCCTGGCCCGCCAAGCCGATCCGGCTGATCGTGCCGTTCCCGCCCGGCCAAGCGACCGATATTCTGGCGCGGCTGCTGGCCGACCAGCTCGGCAAGGCGCTCGGCCAGCAGGTCGTGGTCGAGAACCGGCCGGGCGCCGGCGGCAGCATCGGCGCCGACGCCGCGGCCAAGGCGCCGCCCGACGGTTATACCTTGGTGATGGTCACCATCTCGACCCACGGCATCGCACCAGCGATCTACCCCCGCCTGCCCTACGACGTGCAGAAGGATTTCGCGCCGATCGCCAACATCGCGCTCACGCCGCAAGTGCTGATGGCGAGTCTCAAGAGCGGCATCGCCTCGGTGCCCGACCTGATCGCCAAGGCCCGGGCCGGGGCCGACTTCAACTACGGCTCGTCGGGCAACGGCTCGGCGAGTCATCTCGCGGTCGAGATGTTGAAGAGCGCGGCCGGCCTCAAGCTCACGCACGTGCCGTTCAAGGGCAACGCCGATGCCCTGATGGCCCTGCAAGCCGGCGACATCCAGCTGATGTCCGACGCCATTCCCGGCGCGATGGGCCCGATCAAGGCCGGCCGCGTCAAGGCGCTCGGCATCGCCGATCAGCGCCGCTCGCCCTTTCTGCCCGATCTGGCCACCATCGCCGAGCAGGGCGTGCAGGGTGTGGTCGCCGTCGGCTGGATCGGTCTCTCGGCACCGGCGCGCACGCCCGAGCCGATCCTCGATCGCGTCAGCGCCGCGGTGATGAAGATGCTGAGCGAGCCCGACGTGCTGAAGAAGCTCGAGGATCTCGCCTTCGTGCCGGCCAAGGAATCGCGCCAGCAGTTCGAGGCCTATATCGCGCTCGAGAACATCAAGTGGCAAAAGATCGTGCGCGACGCCGGCGTGAAGATCGAGTAGAGGGGGCGGACCTGGAGGTCCGCGCTCCGTCAGAATTCCAGTAGATTGTCCTTCAGATGCTTGTGCGCATAGGCCTTGCGCACGAGTCCCCGGCGCTGCAGCTCGGGCACCAACCCGTCGCACACCTCGACGACGTAGCGGCGGTCGAAGTAGCTGTTGAACATCAGGAAGCCGTCGCCGCCGACCTCCTGCATGATCTCCTGCATCAAGCCCGCGACGTGGTCGGGCGTGCCGGTGAAGTCGATGCCGGCCTTGCGTGCATAGGTCTGCAGGATCGAGCGCGGCGTCTTACCCAGCCATTTGGCCAGCGCCGACTGGTGTCCATTGGTCGTCAGATCCGTAGGCAGCGGCTGGTCGAGGCCGTACTTGGAGAAGTCGATGCCGGTCAGGCGCGACATGCCCGACAGATGCAGATCGAGGTGCTTCTCGGCTTCGGCCTGCTCGCGCCGGCCGCGGTCGCGAGCCGCTTCCAGGCTGACATCGACGATAGGATGGGCGAGGAACAGCACCTTGATGTCGTCGGGATTGCGCCCGTACTCGGCCGCCAACTGGCGCACCCGGTCGCGATAGGCCTTCATGCTTTCGATGCTGCCGCCGCCCTCGGTGATGATGGTGTCGGCCCAGCGCGCGGCGAATCTCTGGCCGCGCGGCGAGCCGCCGGCTTGGCAGATCGGCACGCGGCCCTGCGGCGAGCGCGGCGCGTTGAGCGGCCCACGGCACTTGAAGTACTTGCCCTCGTGGTTGATTGGATGGACTTTGCCGCCGTCGGCGAACATCGGCTTGTCGCGGTCGAGCACCACGGCGTCGGGCTCCCAAGCTTCCCACAGCCGCGTCACGATGTCGGCGAACTCGTCGGCCACGTCGTAGCGTTCGTCGTGCGGGCGGTGCCGGTCGTTGCCGTAGTTCTGCGCCGCACCGTCGTTTGAGCCGGTGACGCAGTTCCAGCCGATACGGCCCTCGGTCACATGGTCGAGCGAGTTCACCAGACGCGCCAGCAGGTAGGGCGGATACTCCGACACCGAGAGCGTCGGCACGATGCCGAGATGCGTCGTGGCCTGCGCGAGATACGGGACCAGCACGGCGGGATCGAGCTTGGGCGCGCTCGCGGCGTACTGCAGGTAGGTGTCGTGCGAGCCCTTGTAGGTATAGGGCACGTTCGAGGAGTCCTCGATGATGATGTAGTCGAAGCAAGCCCGCTCCATGCCGCGCGCCAAATCGACGAACAAGTCGGGCATCATCCAGCGATGAACGTCGCTGCCCGGCCAGTCGCCACGCCAACTCTTGGGTCCATAGCCCTGCGACAAGAACCAGGCGAGGTGGAACGGCCGCGTCATGTCCTGCCTTCCAGCCGCGCCACGAACTCGTCCTGGGTAATGGCAGTCGACGGATCGAGCCCGCGCTCCCGATAGAACGTCTCGTAGCGCTTGAACTCCTCCAGCACGCGGCGCAGCTCGGCGACGGCCTCGTCGTGCAGGTCGACGCGCACGTCGGCCTCTGGATAGTCGGGATCAGCTACCACGCGGATCGCCGCCGAGCGTTCGGGCAGGCGCCCGTGCGCACCGACCTGACCGCCCGCATCGCGTCCGCCCTCGAGGGCAGCCAGCAGCCGGAGCTCCAAGGGTGCCTGCTGATCGGCCATGAAACCCCGCGCGATCGCCTCGATCACCTGCGGGCCGGCAAGAACGTTGCCGAAGGCTACGTATCCCTCGCCGACCTTGTGACCCGACCACGGTCGTGTCCCCGAGCCGGTATGGGCCACGCCGTTGCCGTCGCGATCGAGGATGCCGATCTGGCGATAGGCATGGTCGGGGTCGTTGGTCGCCAGCTGGCGCAACACCTCTGCCGGGCCAAAACCCTGACGCAGCAGCTCGATCGCCAGCGGATCGTTGCCGCGATTGGTGAACGCCTGCGTCTTGCAGATCCCAACACCGGCCAGCACGCCTTCGCAGCGCCCGCCGACACCGATCGAGAAGGTGGCGATGCCGAGTCCGAGCCGGCCGGTATCGGGGCAACGGGCGATGATCGAGAAAGTCATTTAGGCCTCCGCCGCACGCAGGGTCGCCATGAACGCCTCCTGGCCGATCGCACCCTTGGGATTGCGCTCGCGGTCGCGGTAGTAGGTCTCGTACTTCTTGTACTCGGTCCACACTCGCCGCAACTCCTCGACAGCGGTGGCATGCAGGTCGACGCGCAGGTCGATGTCGGCGTAAGGATGGTGAGAGTAGACCCTGAGCGCCGCCGACCGTTCGGGTTTGTGGCGATCGCGCGTGCCCTGCCCACCCGCGTCGCGGCCCGCTTCGATGGCACACAGCAGCCGGTGCTCGAGGTCGGCGGCAGGTTCGGCAAGGAACCCGGCGGCTATGGCCTCGGCCACTTCCGGGCCGACCAGGCCATTGCCGAATGCCACATGGTTTTCCCCGACCACATGACCCGACCAACCGCGCGTGCCGGGGCCGCTGTAGGCCACCGCCGTACCGTCGCGATCAATGACGCCGATCTGGCGGTAAGAGGCATGGCGATCGTTGCCCATCAGGCGCTGCAGCACCGCGCCTGCCGAAAAGCCCTGGGCAAGCAGGCGCAGCGCCAGCTGGTTGTTGCGCTCATGGGCGAAGGCTTGGCTCACCGTCACGCCCGTCATTGCCTTGACGCCATAGCAGTAGCGGCCGACGGTGATCGAGAAGGTGGCGATGCCGATCCCCAGTCGGCCGGTCCGCGCGCAGCGGCCCAGGATGGTGTAGGTCATGAGGGCCTCCCGGCGCGGCGCGCCTCGAGTTGCTTGGCGAACAAGTCTTGTGGAATCGCCCTGGCCGGGTCGCGCCCGCGCTGACGGTAGAACTCTTCGTAAGCCTTGAATTCCTCCAGCACTCGCCGCAGCTCCTCCACCGCCGTGGCGTGCACATCGACGCGCACGTCGATCTCCGGATAGTCGACGCGGTCGACGACCTTTATCGCGGCCGAGCGTTCGGGACGGTGGCCGGTGGCGTCGCCCTGGCCGCCGGCGTCGCGGCCGCCTTCGAGCGCTCTCATCAGCCGGTGCTCCAATGCCTCGTCCGGCCTGGCCGAGAAGCCTGCGATCAAGCCGGCCAGCACCTGCGGGCCGACCAGCCCGTTGCCGAAGGCCACGCAATCGCCATCGATCCGGTGCCCCGACCAGCCGCGCGTGCCCGACCCGGTATGAGCGGCAATACGCCCTTCGCGATCCATGATGGCGATCTGGCGATAGTCGTGCTCGCTGTCGTTGGCCGCCAGCATCGCCATCACCCGTACCGGTAGATGGCCTTGCGCGAGCAGTCCGATCGCCAGCGGATCGTTGGTGCGGTTGGGGAAGGCCTGCGTCTTGCAGATGCCGACATTGGCCGCCACGCCTTCGCAGCGCCCGCCCACCGCCAGCGAGAAGGTGGTGATGCCGAGACCGAGCCGCCCGGTGCGCGCGCAGCGGCCGATGATCGAATAAGTCATTGCGCGGCCTCCCGGCGTCGACGCCGCAGATTCTCGGCGAACTGGTATTGCGGGATCGCCTGCCGCGGATTGCGGCCACGCTCGCGGTAGTAGTCGCGATAGGGCTCGTACTCCTCGAAGGCCGAGCGTAGCGCGTCGACGGCTTTGTCGTGCAGATCCACGCGCAAGTCGAGCTCGGCATGATCGTGATGTCCGCAGACCACCACTGCCGCCGAACGCTCCGCGAGAGGGCCCTCGTTGCCGGCTTGCCCGCCGGCGTCGCGGCCCGCTTCGATGGCCGCCAGCAAGCGCCGCTCGAACGCCAGGTCGGCCGCAGCCTCGTAGGCCTCGGCCATGGCCTCGACCACCTTGGGTCCGGCCAGCACGTTTCCCATGGCGACGTAGCCCGCGCCGATGCGATGGCCCGACCAGCCGCGCGTCTTGGCGCCGCTGACAGCGACCGCCTCGCCGCGGCGATCGATGACGGCGATCTGCCGGTAGGCCGAGTCGGGATCGTTGGCGATCAATTCGTCCAGCACGCGCGCCGGCGCCAGGCCCTGCTCGAGCAGACGCAGCGCCAGCGCGTTGTTGCCCTGGTTGACGAAGGCTTGGCTCATGGTCGCACCGACGTTGCCGCGCAGGCCGTTGCAGTAGAGGCCGACACAGATCGAGTAGGTGGCGATGCCGATGCCGATTTGTCCGCTCTTCGGGCAGCGCGCCAGCAAGGTGAATGTCATGGCTCCCCTTCTCCGTCTGGCATGCTCTACGCCGCGCTACTCAAGGGCTCGCGCAAGTTCTGCAACTCTCCCTGCAGGAAACGCAGGAACTCCTCGGCGACCAACGGCAACTGGCGTGCGGCATGCGTGATGACGTCGACCGTGGCGCTGTTCAACAGGCGATCGCGGACCGGCACGGCGACGACGTTGCCGCTGCTCAGGCTGTCGGCCGCCGACAGCCGCGAATGGAAGGTAATGCCGTCGTTGAGGTGAACGAAGTGGACGCGCAACTGGATCGAGTTGGTCTCCAGGATCGGCGTCAGGAGGACGCCGGCCGCCTTGGCCGCCACATCGATCAGCACGCGGCTGCCCGAGTTCTTGAGCGGCAGGGCGAGCGGAAAAGCCGCGCTCTCTGCCAGCGATACCCGCGTCTTCCTCGCCAGCGGATGGCGCGGCGACATCAGCGCGACCAGCGGTTCGCGTAGCCTGAACACGCTCGACAGATCGCTTTCCATGGCAGGATAGAAGGTGAGGCCGATGTCGGCGCGACCCTCACGCACCGCGGCGATGATGCGGTCGGTACGGTCGACCGTGACATTGAAGGTGATGCCGGGATAACGCGCACTGAACCCCAGGATCACCCGCGGCAAAACGCCTGGCACCAGAGATTCGATCGATTGCAGGTTGATCGTGCCGCTGCGCAGCCCCTTCAGCGCATCGATCTCGGAGCGCACGCGCTCCTCCTGGCGCAGGCTGGAACGGGCGTGGCGCAGGAAGATCTCGCCGGCCGAGGTCAGCTCCACGCCGCGCGCGTGGCGCTGAAACAGCGGTACGCCAAAGTCTTGCTCGAGCTTCTGGATCTGGCGACTGAGCGCCGATTGTGCGACGTGCAATTCCTCGGCTGCCTCGCGGATCGAGCCGTGCCGCGCGACGGCCGCGAAGTAGCGCAGGTTGGCGTTGCTCATTCCTTCCCTCTCCGATCGCGATAGTGATGCTGTTTCAGCATCGTGTCGAAGCAAAAATTCGACTTGTGCGATCACTCCGTCAGGCGCCCAATTCGCTCAGGACCATCACGAGGGGAGACGACCATGGTCGATATGGTTGGCGAGGCGGTGGACCGTCTGATCACCATCGAAGCCAAGAACCGCGGCATGCCGCACGGCATCCTGCAACCGATGTACGAGGCGGCCCGCAAGGCCGCCGGCAACAAGCCCGTCACCATGGCCGCCGCGCGCGGCCTCAAGAAGCATCTCGGCAAGGGCGATGTGGTCTTCATCATGACCGGCGCGGGCTACGAGCCCACCATGCCGAAAGGCGAGAGCGACGGTCCGCCGGGCGCGGCTGCGCTTGCGCGCATCCTCTATCGCGGCCTGGGCGCCATTCCGGTGTATGTCAACGAGGAATGTCATGCCGGCCCGATCATCGCCTCGAGCGAAGCCGCCGGCCTGATGGTGAAGCCGTTCGACCAGGCGCGTGATCGCCACCTCGGCGCCGCGATCGTCAACGCGCCCACCCAGCAATCCAAGGTCAAGGCGTGGATCGCCAAGCTCTACGCCGACTACAAGCCCAAGGCCGTGGTCAGCACCGAGCGGCTGGGGGCGGGCGCCGACGGCAACGTCCATTCGGCGACCGGCATGCCGCTCACCGGACCTAAGTCGAAATTCCAGGGCTGCATCGACATCGGCGAGGTCGTGACCGAGGCCAACCGCCGCAAGATCTTCACGGTCGGCATCGGCGATCACGGCAACGAGCTGGGCTTCGGCACGATTTACGACACCGTCGTCGAGACCATGCCCAAGGGCAAGGCGCTGGCCACCGTGGTCAGGACCGACGTGGTCGTACCGGCGATGATGTCGAACTGGGGCTGCTACGGCATCGAGGCGTGCCTGGCCTACCTTCTGCGCAAGCCGCAGCTCCTCCACTCGCCCGACATGGAGAAGCGCATCGTGCAGGCCTGCCTCGACGCCGGCGGGCTGGAGGCGATGTTCTGTACCACCGACTTCATGGTCGACGGTCTGGACGGCGAAACCTCCATGGCTTGCGTCCAGATCCTGTCCAACATCGTGCGCAAGAATCTCGAGCCGCCGGGCACGGGGTTGACGCACTAGGCGATGCCGATGGCTTCACCCGAGGCGATGACCGCAGCCCACGTCACTGCGCACTCCGCGGCCACCTCTGATCAGCTCGCGCTGATCGGGCGCCACATCGATCGGCTGGTCACGGTCGAGGCCCGCATCTCGCCGACCTCGCGCAACGTCATCGTGCATCTCTACGACGCGGCCTGTGCCGTCCAGGGTGGAGGGCCGCTGTCGATGCTGGCGGCGCGGCAGATTCTCCGGCACCTCGGGCCGGGCAGGACGGTGTTTCTCACCACCGGCGCCGGCGATCCGCGCCATCTGCCGGCCGGCGAAACCGACGGGCCGCCCGGTGTCGCGGCGCTCGCGCTCGCCATCCACACCGCGACCGGCGCCACGCCGCTTCTGTTCACCGAGGCGCCGTTTTGCGCCAACCTCGCTGCCACGGTCCTGGCCGCCGGGCTCGGGATCCGCGAGCCGCAGCATGCGCTCACCACCGGCTACACCACGGCAGTGCTGCCTTTGGCCCACGACGCCAGCGCCGAGAAGCAGGCCGCGCACTATCTCGACACTTACAAGCCCGCGATGGTGATCAGCATCGAGAAGCTCGGCCCCAACCCGCAGGGCATCGCCCACACCTCGACCGGCACGCCGACCGCGGGCGACCGGGGGCGCGCCGAATGCCTGTTCGACGAAGCGGCGCGGCGGGGCATCCCTTCGCT
>VGCQ01000168.1 GCA_016870055.1 Alphaproteobacteria bacterium
ACCGCCCCGGAATCATTTCCGGGGCGGTAGAGGTTCAGCTGACTATGCGTCCTTGTACCAGTCCGACAAGTCCCAGGTGTTGTTGTCCCAACCGCTGATCGAGGCATTGAGCTTGAGGCCGACCGCGGACACAGTCGGGCGGGCGACGACCGGAATGACGACATGGTCGTTGATGACCATCTCATTGGCCTTGATCAACATGGCGGCGCGTTTCACCGGATCGAGCTCCGACTGCGACGCCTTGTGGTTGTCGTCGTACTCTTTGTTCTGCCAGCGCGTGATGTTGCGGCCTTGCCACTTGTTGTCCTTGGTCGCCGCCTCGGCCGAGGTGAACTGCAGCATGAACACTTCTGGGTCGGGCTGGGACATGGTCGTGGTGTACATCTGCAGGTCGCAATAGAATTTGGTGTAGGTGTCGGGGTTGGCCACGTCCGACGAGAAGAACACCGACGCTGTCACCGACTTCAGCTCGATATCGATACCGGCCTTCTGGGCGGCCTGCTTGACGATCGCCTGAGTCTTTTGTCGCGGCTGGTTGATCGACGTCTGATAGACGAACTTGAGCTTCTTGCCGTCTTTCTCGCGGATGCCGTCGCCGCCCTTCTTCCAGCCGGCCTTCTCGAGGATGTCGGCCGCCTTGTCGACATTGAACTCGTACTTGGTCGTTTTCGACACGAAGCGCGCCGGATTGTTGACGAAGTTGGCTGTGGCAATGCCGGTGCGGCCATAGATGTGCTTCTCGACCGAGTCTTTGTCGACCAGCATCGATATGGCCTGGCGCACCGCTGGATCGCTGAGCGTCGGATGCTTGGTCTTGAGGCTCGAACGTTCGCCGTCGACCTCGGTCCAGGGGTCGGTGAAGTTGACCTGGATGTGCTCGATGTTGCCGCCCGGCGATATGACGACCTTACCCTTGCCGCCTTTCTCCAGGCGCTGCAGGATTTCGTCCTCGACCTGCAGGTTCCAAGCGAAATCGAACTCGCCCGACTGCAGCACCGCACGCGCCGCCGAGACCGCATCGCCGCCGCCCTTCATCTCGATGGCGTCAAAATACGGCCGGTTGGGCTCATGGTAGTTCGGGTTGATGACGCCCGCCACAAGGTCGCCCGGCTTGAAGTCCTTGAACATGTAAGGTCCGGTGCCGACCGGCTTGAGGTTGGTCGGCGCCTCGCGTGACTTGGCGCCGATGAAGTCCGCAAAGAGGTGCTTGGGGATCATCATGCCTCTGGTGCCGACGAAGGCGTCGGCCCAAAACGGAGTCGCTTTGGCAAACGTCACCCGCACCGAGTATTGGTCGACCTTGTCGACCATGATGTCGTTGTAGGAGCCCGACGTGACCGCGGCCGTTGCAGGGTCCTTGGCATACTGCCAGTTGAAGACGACGTCGTCGGCGGTGAACGGCCGGCCGTCGTGCCAGGTGACGCCCTGCTTCAACTTCCACACCACCGACTTGCCGTCGGCGGCCAGCGTACCGTCCTCGCGGCCGGGAATCGACGCCGCGAGCTTGGGCTTGAGGTTGCCGTCCGGATCCCAGGCGGCGAGCGGCTCGTAGAAGATGCGACTGCCATCCTGGTCCTTGGTGCCGACCGCGAAGTGCGGGTTGAGCAGCGTCGGTCCCTGCCACCACAGCACTTTCAGAAGGCCGCCCCCGCCGCGCTTGGTCGGCTTGTACTGCGACTTCGGCTGGGCGTGCGCGACGCCCGAAATCGCCAGCAGCTGCGTGGCGATCGGCGCCGTCAGCCCGACGGCCAGGAGTCTTTGTGCAAAGCCGCGTCGCGACAGCTTTCCACGTTTCACATCGCCGATCAGACGGCGCAACTCACGTTCGTTCATGGCTAGCTCCCATACCCCATAAGAGTCATTCCCTGGTGCGCTCTCGCTATCCTGCAAGATGCGTGCAATTCTTGATCAGAACAGGACACGCTGCCGCCGTCAACGAGTGCTGAACGGCTACCATTCACCATAAGGAGAACTCATGGCTTGGATATACCTGGTTTTGGCGGGGATATGCGAGATCGGCTGGCCGGTCGGCCTGAAGTTGGGCTGGACCGACCAGGGCGCTCGCCCGTGGTGGATCATCTTCGCCATCGTGGCCATGGCGGCGAGCGGCGCCCTGCTTCTATGGGCACAGCGCACAATACCGATGGGTACCGCCTATGCCGTTTGGACCGGCATCGGCGCGGTTGGCGCCTTCGTCGTGGGCATCATTGCCTTCGGCGATTCGACCTCGACCATGCGGTTCGTGTCGATCGCCTTGATCGTGGCCGGAATCGTCGGTCTCAAACTTGCGTGAGGAGGGAGAATTGGCGATGCGCATGAAAGGCAAGGTGGCGTTGGTGACTGGCGCAGCCGGCGGCATGGGCGCAGCGACCGCCCGCCTGTTCGCCCGCGAGGGCGCAAAGGCGGTGGTGGTCGCTGACATCCTCGACAAGGATGGCGAGGCCGTGGCCGCCGATATCCGGAAGGCGGGCGGAACAGCCGACTACATGCATCTCGACGTGACCGACGAGACGCAATGGAAGTCTGCCATCGACCGAACCGTGGCGACCCATGGTAGCCTCGACGTGCTGGTCAACAACGCCGGCATCTCGGGCTCGGCCGAGCAGGATCTTTACGACACCGCAGCCTGGAACCGACTGATGGGGATCAATGCCACCGGCGTGTTCCTCGGCATGAAGTATGGTATCGCGGCGATGAAAAAAGGAGGCGCCGGCGGCTCGGTGATCAACCTCTCGTCGATCTCGGGCATCGTTGGCCAGGGCTACATCCATGTCGGCTACAACGCCTCGAAGGGTGCGGTGCGCCTGATCACCAAGGCAGCGGCGGCGCAACACGGCAAGGACCGCATCCGGGTCAACTCGGTGCATCCCGGGCTGATGCCGCCGATGCGCACTTCGGGCCGGACGGCCGATCCGGAGATGCGCGCCAAGACCCTGAAGGGCGTGCCGCTCGGCCGCGCCGGCGAGGTCGACGAGGTGGCCTACGCCATCCTGTTCCTGGCATCGGACGAGTCGTCCTACGTCACCGGCGCGGAAATCGTGGTCGACGGCGGCTGGACCGCGGTGTGATGGCTGACGCCAGGAAACCCACCGCAACCGTCGCGCCGTGGCAGGTGATCGAATCGAAGTACTCCTACCGCGACCGCTGGCTGGCGCTGCGCAGCGACACGGTGCGCGTGTCCAACGGCACCGTCCTGTCGCCCTATCACGTCCTCGAATTCCCCGACTGGATTTGCGTGATCGCGCTCACGCCCGACTGTGAGATCGTGCTGATCGAAGAGTACCGTCATGGTGTCGGAAGAAGCTCGTTCGAGTTGCCGTGCGGCGCCCCCGACGACGACGAGAACCTGCTCGATGCCATGAAGCGGGAACTGCGGGAGGAGACCGGATACGCCTCGGCTGAATGGCACGTTCTTGGTTCGTCGACCGCCAACACGGGCCGACAGAACAACCGGGTGCACTCCTTCCTGGCGCTCGACGTTCGCAAGGTCACGGAACCGGACTTCGATGCCGGCGAGGTGATCGCCACGCACGTCGTGCCGTGGCGGACGTTCCTCGCCGACCTCGCCGAGGGACGGCGAGAGATTCCCGGCCTCCATCTGGCGGCGCTGTGGCAGCTCCGCGCGTTCGCCCGCGCGACCCGCGATCCGCGCCTGCTGACGCTCGATCTCTAGCTGTGAGCTTTCAGTAGGTTGTCCATCCGGCTCGGGCCGAAGAAAGTGATGTTGTCGAAACGTCACCTGATCCTTGGAGAGAGCCGAATGGACATCCATAAGAATGCCCGTCTGACGCCGCACGGTCGAGAGCGCATGGTCAACATGGTTCTCGGTGGGCAAACGCCGAAGGCCGTCAGTCAAGCCGTCGGCGTTTGCCCTCGCACGGTGTGCAAATGGGTGGATCGCTTCAAAGCGGAAGGCCTGGCCGGCCTGCAGGATCGCAGCTCCCGGCCCGTTCGACGGCGCGACCTGCCTTCTGACCCTGCACTTCCTGGGCGTAGTCGGGCCGCGCCTGTACAGCGATGTGCCCTCCGGCCCGACCGGTCTCGCATCGACCTACGAGACGATGATGCGCCATAACTTGGCGGCGCTGATCGCTGGTATGCTCAAGAACTGAAATGCCTCTGCAGATGACGCCGATGTGCGATTAGTAGTTGCAAATGCGTCGCAATCGCATTAAGTACTCATATCGGATGACGCCGACGCGGAGAGCCAGAGCATGCCGACGCCCCCACCCTGCGACCTCTGCCTGCTCTCGCTCGGCGAGCGCTTCTTCCTGTGGGCCATGCGCCAATGGTGCGTGGAGATCCGAGCCTGGCGGCCGGAGCAGCCCCGCACGCCGTACGATTCGCTGCTGTGGCGCGGCTTCGACGTGGCCGGACTCGGCGACGCCCTACCCGAATTCGCGATGTTCATGGACACCGTGCTCCACGGGGTGCACACGCCGCTCGGCATTCATCCACCGCCCTGTCCACGCCTCGGGACCGACGAAGCAAGGATGCTGACCGCCTTCGGACTGGCGCGCTGCGGCTACGGCCTGCCGCTCCACCGCCACCTCGCCACCATGCTGGCGCCGACAGCGGCGCGCGTCGCGGGCGGGCACCTCGAAGCTTTCGTCGAGCAGCTTCGCGACGCGCAGATCGATCTCGCGCCGGCCCGCGACATCGCCGAGCGCGACAGGCTGCGCAGTCTCCAATGACGGCCCGACCGCCACCGGCCGGGCGCAGTACACGACGCCCTGCCGCTCGTCCTTTCGTTCGCCCTGGGGCTCGCGATCAATGCCCTCCTGCTGATCGTCGCTGCTGCGCGCTACCGCCGCGCTTCGCAGGCGCGGAACCCGGCCTGAAGCGCGGCCACGTCGAGGTTGCGCCCGATCAGCACCAGACGGCTGCGCCGCGGCTCGCCCGCGTTCCAGGGCCGTTGCTGGCCCGCGTCCATCAGCATGTGCACGGCCTGGACCACGAAGCGGCGATCGCTGCCGGCGATCGCCAGGATGCCCTTGGTGCGCAGCACGTCGGGACCGTTGGTCGACAGATAGTCCCCCAGCCACTCCCTGAAGCGGACGAGGTCGAGCTCACCGCCTTCGAGCGACACGCTGGTGATCGACTCGTCATGCTCGTGGCTGTCTTCGCCGAGGAAGGCCGGCTCGATCTCGAGGATGCGGTTGAGGTCGAAGGCGCCGCGATCGAGCACTTCGGTGAGTTCGACATCGCAATGCTTCGTGTGGTGAACGGTGGCGTAGCGATTGATCGAGCGGATGCGAGCCTCGACGGCGGCGAGTTCGTCGGCATCGACCAGATCGGTCTTGTTCAGCAGAACGATGTCGGCGAAGGCGACCTGTTCCTCGGCTTCGTGGCTGTCGACGAGACGCATCAGGAAGTGGCGTGCGTCGACCACGGTGACGATCGAATCGAGTCGCGCGCGGCGTGCCACGTCGTCGTCGACGAAGAAGGTCTGGGCCACCGGCGCGGGGTCGGCGAGACCGGTGGTCTCGACGACGATGGCGTCGAACTTGTTCCGCCTGAGCATGAGGCCTTCGATGATGCGGATCAGGTCGCCGCGAACCGTGCAGCAGATGCAGCCGTTGTTCATCTCGAAGACCTCCTCGTCACTGCTGACGATGAGGTCGTTGTCGATGCCCACTTCGCCGAACTCGTTGACGATCACGGCATAGCGCTTGCCATGCGGCTCGCTCAGGATGCGATTGAGCAGCGTGGTCTTGCCGGCGCCGAGATAGCCGGTCAGGACGGTCACGGGCACGGTCGACATGCGACATCTCCTCGAATCGTCGAAGGGTGGCAGGAAACGAGACTCACGACGCGGCTGCCGACGGCCGTGCGGGCTCTCGCCAGAACACGGCGAGCGTGTCGCGCAAAGCCGCCTCGTCGATGTCACGGGTGATGAAGACGATCCGCGTGCGGCGGTCGCCACCCGGCCACCGCTTCAGGCGAACCGGGGGATGGAACACGTGCTGAACGCCGTGGATGATCAGCGGACCATCCAGTCCGGCGACGTTGACGATGCCCTTGATGCGCAGCATGTCGCGGCCCTTCAGCATCAACAGCACACCCAGCCACGTGTCGAAGGCTGCACCGTCGAGCGGCGTGTCGAAGGTCAGGCAGGTCGCCTTGATGTGGGCATCGTGCCGGTTCACGTCGTGGCCGTGATGATGGTGATCGCGATGACGACCGGCGGTGTAGGCTTCGACCTGCAGCCAGCGCTGGACGTTCAACGACTTGGTCGCGGGATCGTACAGGCCGGCATCGAGGATCGAGGCAGGATCGACGTTGCCGTCGCGCACGACGACGATCGGAGCGGCGGGATTCAGCCGGCCCAACCGCTCGACCAGGGCCGTGGAACGATCGGGTGAAACGAGATCGGTCTTGGTCAGCAGAATCCGGTCGGCCACGGCCGCCTGCTTCACCGCTTCAATCTGGCAGTCGAGCGTCGCGTTGCCGTTGGCCGCGTCCACCGTGGTGATCACGCCGTCCAGCCGATAGACGGCGATCAGGACCGGGTCCTGCATCAGCGTGTGCAGGATCGGGGCCGGATCGGCGAGGCCGGTGGTCTCGATGACGACCCGGTCGAAGGCGATCTCGCCGTCGTCCCGGCGGCGCACCAGACGCTGCAGGGTGTCCACCAGATCGCCGCGAATGGTGCAGCACAGGCAGCCGCTGCGCAGCAGTATCATGTCCTCGGACGAGCTTTCGACCAGCTCGTGGTCGAGCCCGATCTCACCGAACTCGTTGATGACGATCGCGATCCTGCCGAGTCCGGGCTGGCGCAGCAGGCGATTGAGCACCGTCGTCTTGCCGCTGCCCAGGAAGCCGGTCAGCAGAGAAACCGGAACGAGCGGACGGCCCCTCATGGCGACCGCTCCTGGCCGGTCGGCGTTGTCACAGGTGGGGTCGAACAGCTCGCGCAGGTCCCGCTGCACTCGATGACGGGCCGATTCACCTGGAAGCCCAAGCTACGCGCACTGTCGGCGATGAGATCGGCGACGCCGAGGTTCTCGATGGCGACCGAGGTGTTGCAGGTGTTGCACAGGAAGAAGACCGAAGCATCGGATCGCGCGGACCGATCGACCAGAACCCAGGCGCTCCGGCTCTCGATGCGCGTCGCGAGGCCGAGCTTCAGCAGGAAGTCGAGGGCCCGATAGACCGTTGGCGCGTCGACCCTGCCGGTCCGCTGCCGCCGAAGCTGCGCCAGCAGCGCATAGGCTCCCAGCGGCTCCTCGCTCCGCGCCAGCAGCCGCAGCACCTCACGCCGGACCGGCGTCAGCCTCTCGCCCTTTTCGCGGCACAGGCGCTCGGCATCGGCCACCACTTGCCGCAGTCGGGCGGTGCGCGCCGCCCGCATCCGGTCATCCAGTCGTGTCGCCATACGATTGCCTCGCCTGGAGACAGTGATAGATATGTTATAACGTTGTTATTACCAACCCGACAAGCAGGAAATGAAGCATGTCCGCTCCGCAACCTTCGCCGACATATCCGGCAGCCCCGTTCGCGCAACGCCGCTCGATCGAGCAGGTCGAAGAAGGCCTCGAACTCGCGCCCAAGTTCGACCGCCTCGGACTGATCCCGGTGGTCACGACCGACGCCGACCGCGGCGAGGTGCTGATGGTTGGCGTGATGGACGCCGAGGCGCTCGCGCGCACCATCGCCACCCGCCAGGCGCACTATTGGAGTCGCAGCCGTCAGGCGTCGTGGCACAAGGGCGCCACCAGTGGCTTCGTCCAGCACGTCGTCGAGGCGCGTATCGACGACGATCAGGATGCCGTTTGGCTGCGGGTGCGGCTCGCGCCTGGCCAGGCGAGCTGTCATGTCGGCTATCGATCGTGCTTCTATCGCGCGATCGATCTCGATGACGCGACACGCGCACCGGTCGGGCTGGTTCCGGTGGGGACGAAAAAGATCTTCGACCCCGAGACCGTCTACGGCGGCGCGCCGAACCCGACGCGTCTGTGAGCCGTTGATGGAGGACTACCAACCGAACGCGCGGTTCAACGAGCCCAGCAGCAGGGTCGCGCCCGTGGAAACCACGATCGCAGCGGAGAGAATGCCCAGCCATCGACGAGCGCCGACCGGCCCCCCTTCGTCGACCAGCAGCCGGCGGGCAAGTGCCGAAGCCATGCCGACGGCGGCGAGCGCCGAGGCCATGCCGAGCGCAATGGCCACCACGCCAATCAACCCGGCCCACAGAACGTCCATGGCCATCGACAGCAGCACCAAAATCAGGGCCCCGGCACACGGGGCAACACCAGCGGCGCCGAGCAACAGCAGACCGGCACCGTTTCGGCTTGTGCCGAGGCCTCGTACCCGGGGCTGCGCCACGGCCTCACAGCTCAGCGTGCCGCGTGGCTTGGGCGGCAGGCAGGCCGGACCGCAGCCGATGCCTGCGGCATGGCCGACATGGGGCTCACCGGTGAGCGCGCTCCGCAGTCGCCAGAGCCCGAGCGCGAGAATTGCGGCGTAAGACGCAATCTCCACGCTCCGAACCTGGGCTACGGCACCGAACAGCGTGACCGTGCCCAGGAGCTTGAGAACGATCGCAAGGATGACCGCCGATATGGTATGGGTGAACGCCATCCAGCCGCCGGCGAGCGCACCGTGCCACCAGCCGAAGGGCCGCGCCTCGTCGAGGAAGTAGGCGGCGATGACCGCCTTGCCATGTCCCGGTCCGAGCGTGTGCAGGACGCCATAGCCGAAGGACAACGACAGAAGCAGCCACAAGGCGGCAGAGACATCGCCTCCGCGCAGTTCCTGCAGCGCCGTGGCGAACAACGCCTGGGTGCGGCGTTGCGCCGACGCCGACGCGCGCGACAGTTCGATGAGCCCGTCCGACCACAGCAGCGCGCCGCCCAAGGCGGCGAGCAGCAGCAGGCCGATCCAGAACGTGGCACTCTGCGGCATGCGAAAGCCAGCCATCACCACGCTGACTGCAACCCGTTTCCGACGCATGGCGGTGACTCAGAAGGCGGCGCGGAAGAGAGATGCGTAGGCGTCGGCGTCGATCGGACGTGGATTGGTGCGGGTCGACAGATCGGCCAGGGCATGGCGCGCCAAGTCGCCGACCATCGATTCGCGTATGCCCATGTCCCGCAGCCCCCTCGGTAGCCCGAGCGCTACGTTGCGTGTGGCAATGGCGTCGGCCAGGTCGGTCCCTGCCGGCAACCCCATCGCCTGCGCCAGCCGGGTGTACTTCTCGTCCGATGTGCCGGCGTTGTAGCGCAGTATGGTCGGCAGAATCACGGCGTTCAGGGTGCCGTGATGAAGCCTGAGGTCGGATAGGCGGCCAGCCGCATGACTCATGGCATGGACAGCGCCGAGTCCCTTCACGAAAGCGAGCGCACCCTCGGTGGACGCCATCATCATGTTCCAGCGCGCCGCCCTGTCGCTGCCATCGCCGACCGCGGCCTCGATGCTACGCCATGCACGGTGTAGGCCGTCATAGGCGATGCCTTCGGCCGGCGGATTGACCACCGGCGACAACACGGCTTCGATGCAATGCGTGATGGCATCCATGCCGGTGGCCGCGGTGAGCAGCGGCGGCAGGGCGAGCGTCAGGTCCGGATCGCATATCGCCACGCTCGGAATGAGACGCGGGCTGGCGAAGGTGAGCTTGCGACCGTCCTTCATGACGATGACGAAGCCCACGGAGACCTCGCTGCCGGTGCCCGCGGTGGTCGGTATCGCGACGATTGGCGCAACATCCACGATGAGCTTGGCGCCACCAATCAGAGGATCGAAACGACCGAGCGGGCCGCCGCTCCCCGCCAGCAGTGCCACCGCCTTCGCCAGGTCCATCGACGAGCCACCGCCGAGACCGACGACACCGTCGCAAGACTGTTCGCGATAGCGTGCGTGAGCGGCCAGCACCGATTCCTCGGTTGGATTGGACGGCGCAAGATCAAACAGCGGCAGATCGCCCCCGGCCGGCAGGACGTCGAGGACGCGATCGAGCAGGCCTGCCG
>VGCQ01000169.1 GCA_016870055.1 Alphaproteobacteria bacterium
ACGATGCCGTCGTGGAAGGCCGTGGCCTCGACGACGGTCGGCGTGTCCTCGGTATTGGGGCCAGTGAAGAGGCTGCCCTCGCGGTCGGCGCTGACGGCGACGATCAACGCGACATGGGGAGTGAGGTCAACGAAGTAGCGGGCGAACAACTCGAGATAGGTGTGGACTGCTCCGAGCTCGATCTTGCCGCCGAACAGCATCCTCGCGATGCGCGTCGACTGCGGGCCGGAATAAGCGTAGTCCAACTTCTTCGCCACGCCGCGCTCGAACAGATCGAGATGCTCGGGCAGCACCACGCCCGACTGCACCATGTGCAGGTCACGCAGCTTTGCGGTGTCGGCCGCAGCGAGAGCCCGCGCAAGGAGGTCGGCTTGCTTCTGGTTGTCACCCTCGAGGCAGACACGGTCACCGGGCCGGATGACGGCCTCGAGCAGCCGCGTGACATCGTGCACCTCGACGATCTTTCCCTTTGCAAGCGTCGCAGCCGCCTCAAGACGGACATTCCGTGCAGCACGAGCCTTACTCCAACTCGTCATCCCTCGCACCTCACTAGGCCGGCGGCGGCGTCATCGTGCCCGTGGGCAGAGCCACGCAGTGATCGTAGATGGCCGACGGGCGGGTGAACCATACCTTGTCCCTCTGCGGATGGTTCGCGATGTACTGCAACGCCTCGCGCAGCGCTCTAAGGCGATAGGGTTGCCCCACGACCATGGTGTGAAGCGCAATTCCGCAGACCAGCGGTTGTTTGGCCGACTGACGCAGCAGCTCCTCGAACTGGCCGACGATGAAGTCGCGGAACTGCTCGGGCGTGTGATGACGCACCAGAATCTGCGGACTATCGTTGATCTCGATGGGATAAGGGACGCTCATCAGCGGGCCCGATCGGGTCTTCATCCACAGCGGCTGGTCGTCGGCCGGCCAATCCATCAGGAAGTCGAAGCCGGTCTCTTTCAGGAGATCGGGCGTATGGTGGCTGGAACTCATCCACGGCGCCATCCAGCCGCGCGGCCGCTTGCCCGAAGCTTTTTCGATGGCATCCCGGACCTCCTCGAGGAAGCGCTTCTCGTCGGACTCCCACATCTGGCCGTGCCGTTCGGCGTTGGTGCGGCCATGGCCAATGAGTTCATCGCCGCGTGCCTTGATCGCCGCCACGATCTGCGGCGCGTAGTCGAACACCGTAGTGTTGATGAGATGGGCGGCGGGCAGGTTGAGCTCGTCGAACAACTCCAGGCAGCGCCACACGCCGACCCGGTTGCCGTAGTCGCGCCAGGCGAAGGTGCGCGGATCTGGCGGCGTGCCGGCAACCGTGAGGAGATGGCCTTCGCCCGCGCCGAACGCAAAATGCTCGATGTTGAGACCGAGATAGACAGCGAGACGCTTGCCTTCTGGCCACGAATAATCGGGTCGCTCGCCGATCGGCGAGTAGGCATAGCGATTGTGATAGGGCAGACGCAGCATGACCTGATCCTCGACGTTGGCGACCGGCTGCTATCGCCGGACGATGGCCGCTTTGTCGCTTTCGGCGGCGTTCATCGCCCGGAAATGCGCGACGGCCTCGGCATGGAAGGCCTGTTCGGCCGGACCCGCCTCCTCGACCGGCCGCCGCTCGTCGTCGAAGTTGCGGTACTTGTCCTCACCACGCACCAGCATCGCCGTGACACGCCGACTGGACGTACAACGCGCCCAGGTCGGGATGTAGCTGATGCCGAGCCCGATGCGTCGGTCGTGCCAACGATTGGGTCGCGAGTTGTGGACGAGGTGCGTGTGGTGCAGAGAGAACTGTCCGGCCTTTACCGGCATGAAGGCGGTACGGCTGCGATCGACATCCGCCACCAGCGTCTGGCCACGTGACAGAAGGTTGTCGGTGTCCTGCAACTCGGCATGAGGCAACTGGCCAAGCTTGTGCGAGCCCGGCACGACCTCCATGCAGCCCGCCTCGACCGGCGCATCGGTCAGCGCCACCCAGGCGGTCACGTGGCAGGCCGGTTCGAGGGCAAAATAGGTCGCGTCCTGATGCCAGCTGACATAGGCACCGGAGCCCGCATCCTTGGGCCAGACCGTCAAATGGAACAGGCGGATGTCCGGGCCGATCAGGTCTTCGACCGCATCCAGCACCTCCGGCGCATGCACGATCTCGTCGACCCACGGGAACAGGAGATGCGGCTTGAAATTGTGGCCGCGCGTCATCTTCTGGCCCTGAGCACGCTCGAACGCCTCAAGCCTGTCGCGCCAGGCGCGAGCCCGCTCGGACGTGAAGGCATTGACCGGACAGACATAGCCGTCGCGATCGTATTGGGCGATCTGCTCGGCAGTGAGCTTCTTCGGCATGTCAGTGCGCCGTCCAGCCGCCATCGACGAATAGCAGTGTGCCGGTGATGAACGAGGAATCGTCACAGGCGAGGAACAGGGCGGCGCGCGCCACCTCCTCGGGCTTGCCGATACGGCCCATCGGATGGCGATGCCTCCAAAACGCTTTCATCGCCTCGGGGTCGGCGTAGCGCTTCAACGATCGCGCCGGCATCGGCGTGTCGATGACGCCCGGCATCAAAGCGTTGACGCGGATGCCTTGCGCAGCGTGGTCGACTGCCATGGTCTTGGTGAAGGAAGCGATGGCGCCCTTGGACGCGATGTAGGCCGCGTTCTTGCCGGGGCTCGACTGCGCGAGCTGCGAGCCGATGGTGACGATGGCGCCCGATCGGTTCTCGATCATCGACTTGATGGCGTAATGGATCCAGAGATAGGTACCTTTGACGTTGACCGCAAAGGTGCGGTCCCACGCCGCCTCTTCGATGGCGTCCACCGTGCCGCCGGTCGACATGCCGGCCGCAGTCAGCAGCACGTCGATGCGGCCCCACTTCTCGATCACGCCCTCGACGCCGGCGCGCGCCTCGGCATCGCTGCTGACATCGGCCGGGATGATGATGGCGCTGCCGCCCGCCGCTTCGATCTCGGCAGCAACTTGGCCGAGGCCCGCCTTGTCCTGGTCGACCAGGGCGAGCTTCGCCCCTTCCGCAGCGAACAAGCGCGCCGACGCCCCGCCGATGCCCGACGCCGCGCCGGTGACGATTGCTACACGATCCTTGAGCTTCATAGCCGGAAGCTTAGGAGCCTGCCGGCCATTTGTCAGCGTGGCCGTTTGCGGAGCGGACGTTTGTGCCGCGCTCGCCTGGCCAGCATGTTCAGGGCCTCGACTGCGACGGAGAAGGCCATGGCGGCATAGATGTACCCCTTCGGAATCTTGACCTCGAAACCGTCGGCGATCAGCGCCATGCCGATCATGAGCAGGAATGCCAGGGCCAGCATGACGACCGTGGGATTCTGGGCGACGAAGCGGGCCAACGGATCAGCCGCGGCCAACATCAGGGCAACGGCGACCAGGACCGCCACGACCATGACGGGAATGTCGTCGGTCATGCCAACCGCGGTGATGATGCTGTCGAGCGAGAAGACCAAGTCGAGGATCAAGATCTGACCAACGACTCCCACCATTGTGACTTGCGTCACTCCGGTGCCCCCTTCAGGGTCGTCATCCGGCGTGACCTGGTCGTGGATTTCACTGGTCGCCTTGTAGATTAGGAATAGGCCGCCAACGATGAGGATCAGGTCCCGCCACGAGAAGCTGATGCCCAGAAAAGAGAACAAGGGAGCGGTGAGCTGGACGATGTAGGCGACACCGCTCAGCAGGATGAGGCGCATGACGACCGCGAGCCCGATACCGAGGCGCCGAGCCTTGGCACGCTGATGCTCCGGCAGCTTGCTTGCCAAGATGGTGATGAAGATCAGATTGTCGACACCCAACACGACTTCCATGACGATCAGCATGGCCAGCGCCGCCCAGGCGTTGGGATCGCGCAGGAGAACGAGGATTTCTTCCACCATGGCCCCACCATAGGTCAAAGCAGGCGGTCGCCTAGAGGCCTTTCTTTTCCAGCGCCGCGCGGAAAACCGGACGGCCATGACCGAGCGTGCCTCGTCGCCGCTGGCGTCCTACGCCACGGTCGTCGCGCTGCCGCTGCTCGTCCTGCGGTTCGCCGTTGTACCGCGCCGCCATCAGCTCTCGGGCGGTACCCGGAACTGATAGGGTTCCTCGAGTAACTTGACCTCGTCGGCCGTCAGCGTGACCTCGGTCGCCCCCGCTGCCGAGGTGAGCTGATCGAGGCTGGTGGCACCAATGATCGGCGAGCCCATGTAGGGCTTGCCGAGTAGCCAGGCCAGAGCCGCCTGGGCGGGCGAGACGTTCTTGCCGGCCGCGATCTTCTTCAGTCGCTCGACGATCGCCCAGTCGCAATCGCGATAGGTGCCGGCCCTGACCTGCGCATCGTTCTTCGACCGTTCGGTCTCGCCGCCGCCTTTCTTGGCGCGATTCCCGGCGAGGAAGCCGCGGGCCAGCGGCGAGTACGGGATCAGCCCGACGCCTTGCTCATGGCACAGCCGGTTCATCTCGCGCTCCTCCTCACGCTGGATGAGGTTGTAGAGATTCTGCATGGCGATCGGCCGGGCGTAACCCTTCCAGTCGGCGACCATCACCATCTGGGCGAACTTGTAGGCCGGCATGGTTGAGCCGCCGACATAGCGCACCTTGCCCGAGCGCACGATCTGATCGAGCGAGTACATCGTCTCCTCGATCGGTGTGTGAGGGTCGAGCCGATGGACTTGGTAGACGTCGATGTAGTCGGTCTGCAGGCGCCTGAGCTGGGCGTCGATCGACGCCATCAAGTGCTTGCGTCCGGTGCCGACATCGTTGGCGGTCTCGCTCATCCGGATGCCAACCTTGGTCGACAGCACGATGTCCTCGCGACTGACCATCTTCATCAAGGTGGCGCCGATGATCTCTTCGGAGCGACCGTAGTTGTAGGTGTCGGCAGTATCGAAGAAGGTGATACCGACATCGAGCGCGCGCTTGAAATAGGCTGGCGCCTCGACCTCGTCGAACTTGCCCCAACCGCGTCGGCCCTTGGCTCCCCAGGAGTTGCCGCCGAGACAGATACGGCTGACGATCAGGCCCGAACGGCCAAGCGGTCCATACTTCATCGCGATACCCCCTTGCCGGCACGACCTTAGCGACCCATGTTGGGCCCATGAAGGTCCTGATCGAATTTTGCGGCGCTTGAGGTTACAAGCCGCAGGCCCTCCGTGTGAGGGACCACCTCCAGAAGCTGGGCGCCAACGACGTCGAATTGCGCCCCGGCAAGTCGGGCCAGTTCGACATCACCGTCGACGGCGCCCTCAAATACACCCGCAGCAAGACCGGCCGGTTCCCGACCGATCACGAGGTCGACGGCCTGCTGGCGGACTGACGGCGGGCGCTACGACAGCACTTCCTTGTTGACGACGTTGGCCGCATTCGGCCGGCCGTCGAACACGCTCAGGATGTTCTCGATGGCGCTGATCGCCATTCGATCGCTCGCCTCCTGCGTGACGCCGGCCATATGCGGGCTCAGGATCACGTTCTCCAGGCCGAACAGCTTGTTGGCGGGATCGGGCGGCTCCTTGTCGAGCACGTCCAGCCCCGCGCCGCGCAGCCTGCCACTGGTGAGCGCGGAGTAGAGCGCGTCCTCGTTGACGATGCCGCCGCGTGCCGTGTTGACCAGGAACGCCCCAGGCTTCATGAGCCCGATCGTCTCGGCGTTGAACATGTTCACCGTCTCCGGCGACTTTGGGCAGTGGACGGAGACGAAATCGACCTTCGGCAGGATCGCCTTGAGGTCGGCCACCTTGGTGGCGCCCGCCTTCTTGATGTCGGCCTCGGAGATGTTGGGGTCGAGCACGTAGACGTCCATGTCGAAGGCGACGCAGCGCTTGACGGTGCGCGAGCCAATGCGGCCCATGCCGACCACCAGGATCGACTTGTCGGCAAGGTCGGACGGCAGATCCGACAGGCGCTGGCCCCAGGCGTTCTCGCGGACGAAACGGTCATGCTTGCGACTGAGCCGCGCCGAGGCGAGCAGCATATACATGGCGTGCTCGGCCACCGATACCGAGTTGGCGATGCCAGTGGTCATCAACGGGATCCTGCGCTTGTTGAGCGCCGGAATCTCGACGGCGTCGAAGCCGACACCAAGCCGGGCCACCACCATCATGACCGGCGCGGCATCGAGCTCGGCTTGGCGGAACGGTGTGGCGCCAAGCGTCACCGCATTGGCATCCTTGAGCTTGGGATGCAGCGACGGCACGCGGTCGTCGGTCAGGACCTCGTAGTCGACATCGTCGCGCGTCTTCAGGACATCGATGCCGGCCTGTGGCATGCGCCCCACGATCAGGACCTTCTTGCGGTTCTTACCCGTCGCCATCGTTCCTCCCGCCGATCCGGTTTGCTCCTCCTCCCGTAGGACGGCACAGGCAGCGCGGTCAAGGGAGGTAAGCGAGTGGCAACCGCGTGGTGGACTTGATCTCCTCCATGGCGAACATCGACGTCACGTCCGAAAGCTCGATCTTGGCGATCAGCCGCTTGTAGAAGGCGTCATAGGCCTCGATGTCGGGCAGCGCCAGCCGGATCAGGTAGTCGATCTCGCCACTCATGCGGTAGCAGTCCATGACCTCGGGGAATGAAGCAATCGCCTTGGCGAACCGCGCGAGCCACTGCGCGTTGTGCTGCGAGGTGCGCACGGCCACGAACACCGTCACGCCGGCATTGACCGCCTTGCGGTCGAGCAGCGCCACACGCGCACGGATGATGCCTGCTTCCTGCAGGCGGTTGATGCGCCGCCAGCACGGCGTAGTCGAAAGGCCGACCCGGCGCGCGACTTCGGCCAAGGCCATGTCGGCATCGTCCTGGAGACAATCCAGAATCTTGCGGTCGAACGAGTCCAGCGATAATTTTGCGGCCATACCGACTTCTCAGGAATGATTTTCTCGACCTTGCCGCCAACAGCGCAAAACGAGCAAGCCGATTCCGACGCCGGCTCGTAGAATTCTTTCATGCTTCGCCGCTTCACCGATCATCCGGCCTCAGTCAACGAGACCTACCTGCAGCACATGGGCATGGCCTTCGGCTTCGGCGGCCACATGCTGATTGGCGCGCTTGCTTGTTTCGTGCATGGTCTCCTTCCATGGCTCTGCCTCACACGAGGAAGCGATACCGTCCGAACGCTGCACCACCGCATGGTGACCCATCGTGTCGTGCGGCCTGCGTCGGCGGATCGCAGCCCGGTCGTCGCGGCAAGCGACTAGGGCGCCCCTCCTTGTCATTGGGCTGCTCGCTGCGGCGCTTCCGGCCGCAGCGCAGGAACGGTCCACGGTGCCGGTCACGGTCGACGGCGAGAACGTGAAGCTTGCGGTCATCACCTATCGCCCACCGGGCCCCGGCCCCTTCCCGACCCTGATCTTCCATCACGGCTCGACCGGGCGTGGCACCGACCCCGCGCTCTTCGGCCGACCCTACAATCCGCAGATTCAGGCCGAGTGGTTCATGGCCCGTGGCTGGGCGGTTGTCGCGCCCTCGCGGCGCGGCCGCGGCGGCTCAGAGGGGTTCTACGACGAAGGTTTCGCTCTCGACCGCTCGAGTGGCTACACCTGTGAAACGCCGCTGTCGCTGGCCGGCGCCGACCGCGCCCTGCGTGACGTCGACGCCATCACATCCCTGATCCTCGCGCAGCCGTTCGTCGATCGCAGCCACATTGCCGTTGCTGGCCAGTCGCGCGGCGGCATACTTGCCGTCGCCTGGAGCGGCCGGCAGCCTACCATCCCGCGGGCGGTCATCAACTTCGTCGGCGGCTGGGTGGGTTCTCGCTGCCCCACTGCCAGTGCTGTCAACCAAGCATTGTTCAATCGCGGTGCGCCGTACGGTCGACCCATGATCTGGCTCTATGGCGACAAAGATCCCTTCTACCCGCTGTCACACAGCCGCGCGAATTTCGCGGCTTTCCAGTCAGCCGGCGGCCGGGGCGCTTTCCACGAGTATGCGCCGGGGGAGGGCTTGAACGGCCATCAGATCGGCTCGGCGCCTTCGCTTTGGGGTGTTACGCTCGAGGCCTATCTCACGGCCCAAGGCCTGCCGACAAGAGCCCCCTGATCCCGGCTTCTCGGCGCCGGCGGTCCGGGCCGCATCGCGTTCTCGACCGAAATGGCTGATCGCAGGAGGCGCCGCATGCGCACGCCGCTCAGGATCACCTTCCAGAACACGCCATCGAGCGCCGCGATCCGCCGCCTGATCGAGGGGCAGGCGACCCATCTCGAGCAGTTTTTCGGCCGCATGACGGCTTGTCACGTCGTCTTCAAGCTGCCCGACGGCAATCATCGCAGCAGCGGCCTCTATGAAGTCACAGTCCACATCAAGATGCCGGGCGGCGCCACGGTCGACGTCGATCGCACACCGAGCCTCGACGGACGCTTTGCCGACCCCCAATTCGCCGTGACCGACGCCTTCCGCCGGGCGCGCCGCAGGCTGCTGGACCGCGCCCGGGTGATGCGCCATGAGGTCAAGGCGTTGCACAAGCGCATAGAGCGCACACTCGACCGGCCGCCACAGAAGGCCGGGTAGCGGCTCCCTATCGCCGTCGCACACCCTTCTCGTCGAGCCGCTCGCGCAACAGGCCGAGGCGATCGCCGCCCCAGAACAGCTCGCCGTCGAACACGAAGGTCGGCACGCCAAACACGCCAGACGCCTCGGCTTCGCCGCGCAGCCGGTCGTGCTCGGTGCCGCCTGCGCCTGCCAGGAAGGACGCAAAGCCTGCTGGCGCGCCGGCTTCGGCAAGCACCGCTGCCACGGCCTCGACGTCTTCCGGATCGAGTTCGCGCCGCCAGAAGCGTTCGAAGACCAGATCGTTGTAGGAGCGAAAAACGCCGTGCGTCTGCGCATAAAGCATGCCGGCATTGGCTGGCCGGGCATAGTAGACTTTGAGCGGGCCCCTGAGGATCAAGCCCTGCTTGTTGGCCCATCGCCGAGCGTCCATGTAGGCATAGCGGACGCGCCGCCAGTGATGCGCGTCGCGCCCCTCGACCGAGCCCTGAAAGGAGGCAATGTCGAGTGTGTAAGGCCGCCACAGCAGATCGATCTCGTAGTCGGCCGCTAGCGCGTAAGCCCACGCCTTGGCGACATAGGCGTAGGGACTGACGTAGTCGCTCCACAGCACGACGGACGGTGCCACCGTCACCGGTCACGTCCCTCGCGCCGCCACATCCACCAGAACGCCGCGCCTATCGCAGCCAACAACAGCCCGGCGACGGCGAGCAGCACCACCGACTCTTGGATCCACGCCACCCCCGGCACCGACACGGCGAGGAAGATGCCGACCGTGCCGATCCGCCAGCTGCCAGAGTGCACGCCGGCCACGAAGGTCCCGAGTGCAAGCAGGATCAGGAGCGCCAGGCTGGTCGCGTTGTCGCTCACCACGCCGCGCACATCGGGCAGGAACAACAGCCACATCGCCGCGACGAAGGCGAACCAATGCAACGCCTGGGTTGCCAGGAGCCGCATGCGCGCCGCGCTCGTCTCGAGGTCTCGCCAGCGCGAGGCAATGACGATCACTGCGTAGACTGGCGCCAGCAGCATCCAGTAGGAGTGCCGGTAGGCGCTCTGGAAGCTGGTGAGGCCGACGCCGACCACGGCGAACACCAGCATCGCGGCGTAAGGCAGATCGCCCAGCAGCCAGCGCCTGATCCCGGCCGGGCGGGCGCGGTCGCTCACCGGGCGTCCTTGGCGAGCTTCCTCTCGACAACACGCGACCACAGCGTGGCGCCAAGCGCGATGATCTCGTCGTTGAAGTCGTAGCCTGGATTGTGGACCTCGCAGCCGCCCTCGCCACCGCCATTGCCGATGTTGATGAACGCGCCCGGCACCTTCTCCAACATGTAGGAGAAATCCTCCGACGCCATGACGAACGGACCTTCGCGGTTCATGTTCTCCTCGCCCACGATCTCGGCGGCGACGTCGGCGATGAACTTCACCGAGTCCCGGTCGTTGACCAGCGGCGGGAAGACCACGCGCACGTCGGGCTCGGCGCGACCGCCCAATGTCTG
>VGCQ01000170.1 GCA_016870055.1 Alphaproteobacteria bacterium
TGTCCACTGCAGCAGGCGACGGCGATCGAGCGCGGCGGCATCGGCCAGCACCGCCGCCTGACGCTCGAAGCGGCCCCGGCCGAGCGCGGTCGCGGCGTCGGGATTGCGCAGGATGTTGACGAAATCGAAGGCCCGCTCGCCCAAGAGACCCTTGGGATCGATGGCAAGCCAACCCCGCGAGCCACCGTCGAGAACATTGCCGTGATGCAAATCGCCGTGCAGGGCCACGACATCGCGCGGCGTAGCCAATAGTGCCCGCGCCGCCGCATCGGCCTCCGCCAGAAGCCCGCCATGGGATCGTGCGGCGGGTGCAAGTGCCGCGAACCACTGATCGAGCGGCATCAGCGGCGGCGGCGGCGCCGGTCGCGGCCGATGCAGGCGGGCCGCGACGCGGCAGAGGATGGCGGTTGCCTCGTCGTCCTGGCCGGCCGCCACCAGGGCGGCGAGCGAGCGCGCTCCCGCAACTCGTTCCAACAACACTGCCGGTCCGTCGGCCACCAGCACCTGCGCCGCGCCATCGCCGTCCCACCACGCCATCAGCCGGCCGCCGCGCTGCTCCTCCTCTTCTCGGACGATCTTCAGCATCGCCGGTACGCCGTCGCGGCGAACCGGCAGAAGCCGGCTGGTGGGCGTGTCGATCGACTCGCCGTCGGGAATCAGGCTCCAACCCGCGAGATAGCGGTCGAAGATCAATCGCCGCCGTTGCCGCCGACCACCATCACGGTCATCTTCTCGGGCAGCTCCTCGCGCACCACCTCGATGGTGCGGCGGTCGGGCCACACGAAAACCGCGTCGAGCGGCTGCATCAGGTCCTCGAAGCGGTTGACTTGGCCGCGGCCCCAATAGTGCATGGGCAGCACGATGCGCGGCTGGATCTGGCGCACCACCTCGACCATCACCGGCAGGCCCACCGTGTAGGCGCCGTCGATCGGCACCATCAGCACGTTGATGCGGCCGAGCTCGTCGAGATGGTCCTTGGTCAGGCGATGGTGCAGGTGGCCGAGATGGGCGATGCAAAGATCGGCGATGGCGTAGATGAAGATCGAGTTGCCGTTGATGCGCGCCGCCTGGCCACCCCAGTCGCGGGCGTTGGTCGGCACGTTCCACACCTTCATGTCCTTGAGCTGCACGTCGTGCTTGGCCTCGGTTTCGCCGGGCTGGCTCGGCCAGCCGCGCAGCACGTAGGCGATGCCATCCTCGGGATCGTCGGTGAAGTGCGTCGAATGCGCGTTGTTCATGGTCACGATGTCGGGCTTGCGGCCGAACCCGTTGACGCCGTTGTAGTCGGTGATGGCGCGCACGCCCTGCGGCGTGTCGATCTGGTAGCTGGAATGGCCGAGGAAGGTGATGATGGCGCGGCTCGGTGAATTGCCGGCGGCAACCGAGAAGCCGTCCAGCGCCGCCACGCGCACGCCCGGCCGGTCGAGCGCCGCCACGTTCTGCGAGCAGCGCGCCAGGACGGGCCCCGCCACCAGGGCGAAGGCGGTGGCGAGCAGAGCGAGGAACGGCAGTCGGGACATCGGCAGGCCTCCTTCAAGCTGCAAGCGGTACTATGGCGGCGAAACTACGTGGCGAGCTTTTCCTGAACGGCTTCGATCAAAAAACGCGAACGGTTGCCGCGACTGGCGGCGTCGATGCGACCGGAAAGGTAGCGCGGGATCATCACGTTGACACGCTCGGCTTTCAGAAGCTGGGGATCGGTGTCGATCAGGACGATGATGACGCCCTTGCCGATGCCGATCTTTCTCGAGCGTGGCGAACGAACCGGGGGATGGAATGGGCAGCCCTTCCTGCGCAAGAGCCGCGAGATGGCTGGCCAGAGCTTCGACGGCCATGGCTCTTGCCTCATCGATGGTGCGCCGCGCGGTAACGCATTCCGGGACATCCGGGAATTCGACGCCGTAGTCGCTGTCGAGGTCTTTGCGGACGTAGGTTGGGAATGAGGTCATTGCCGTCCCCCGAGCGAGAGGCTGCGGTGGCATTCGATGGCGCCAACCTTCCCGATCGGCAGACGCGCTTGGGATGAGGCGCGGTGACTGCCAGCACTGCCAGCACTATCCATAAGTGGTAGTACAGATCTTATAATATACACCACAGATTGTATGGCGCCGTGTTTATTTCCTTCTACGGTGCGAAATAATTCGACCATGAGTGCTTATCGTGACTCTCGTTGACTCTCGATGACAAGCGGTCTAGAACAAAACAAGAACAATTAATCCCCACCACGTTCATCCAGGTCATTCGAGGGGGGCGATGCCCGTCATTTCCCCAAATACTTTTGCTCCTCCCGTCACTCGGCAGGCCGCCAACGATGCGGCGGCACCGGTGGCGCAGGCCTTGCGCGAGAAGGTCCGCCGGCTGGAGCGCGCCCACAGCGCCGAGCGGGCTGGTCGATTGGCCGTGCCGCTCGGCGTGCCGACAATCGATGCCTTGCTCCCCGACGGCGGCTTGCTGACCGGCGCCTTGCACGAGGTCGAGGCCGGCGCCGCCCCGTCCGGTCGTGTCGCGTCGCATGACGGCGCCGCCCTGGGCTTTGCCGCCCATCTGCTGGGCCGCCTCGGCACGCTGCGTCCCGCCGGCACCTTGCTGTGGTGCCGCCGTCCGTCGGGGCCGGGTGATGCGCCGCCTTACGCGCCCGCCCTCGCCGCCTGGTTCGATCCGGCGCGTCTGCTGATGGTCACGGTGCGGCGAGACGAGGATCTGTTCTGGGCAATGGAGGAAGGCCTGCGCTGCCCGGGCATGGCGGCGGTGCTGGGCGAGACCCGCGCCGCCGATCTCACCGCCGGCCGGCGCCTGTCGCTCGCCGCTGAAAAAAGCGGCGTGCCCGCCCTGCTGCTGCGTTCGCAACCGGCGCCGGCGCAAAGCGTATGCACGACACGCTGGCGCGTCGCCTCGGCCGCCTCGTGCTCGACGCCCGGCCTCAGCGATCTCGGCGCCGCCCGTTGGCGCATAGAGCTTCGACGCAATCGTTTCGGCGTGCCGTCCGTTGCGGAAACGCCGACCTGGCTCCTGGAGTGGAACGATGAAACGCATTGTCTCTCTGTGGTTCCCCAAGCTTTCCGCGGATCGACTCGCGCGCGCGACGCACGATTGGCAGGTTAAAGCCGCCGCCACCGTCGTCTGGCTGGACGGCTGCCCACGGCTAGTCGCCGTCAACGCCCATGCCCGCACCGCCGGCCTGCGCCCGCACATGCGGCTGGCCGATGCGCGTGCGCTGGTGCCGGACCTCCTCACCGCGCCCGGCGAGCCGCAGGCCGACCGCCGCCTGATCGAGAGCATCGCCAACTGGTGCGACCGCTACACGCCCTGGGTGGCGGTCGATCCGCTGGGTGGCGCGCTTGCCGAGGAAGGCGCGGAGGCCTGCAGCGCCGGCGGCTTCGGCGGCGATGCCGGCCTGCTGCTCGACGTCACCGGCTGCGCCCATCTGTTCGGCCAGGGCGAGGCAGGCGAGCGCGCGCTGCTGGCCGATCTGGTCGAGCGGCTGTCGCGTCACGATCTCACCTGCCGCGTCGCCATGGCCGACACCGCGGGCGCGGCCTGGGCGCTGGCCCGCTTCGCCGAGCGGCAGGCCGACCTCCTCTGCCCGGCGCACGGCCAGCGCGCCGCGTTGGCCGGCCTGCCGGTCGACGGGTTGAGGCTCGACGCGCCGATCCTGGAGACCTTCCTGAAACTCGGCCTGCGCCGCATCGGCGATCTCTATCCTCTGCCGCGCGCGCCCCTGGCGAGGCGCTTCGGCGATCGGCCGCTCACCCGGCTCGACCAGGCGCTGGGCACCTTGGCCGAACCCATCGAGCCGCGGCGGCCGGCGCCCGCCTTCCGCACGCGGCTTGCCTTCGCCGAGCCGATCGGCCGGCCCGAGGACATCGCCGCCGCGACCAGCCGCCTGCTGGCCGCCCTCTGCCGGCAGCTCGAACAGGCCGGCGTCGGCGCGCGCCGGCTCGAGATCGCGCTCTACCGCGTCGACGGCTCGGTCGATCGCACCGCGATCGGCACCAGCCGGCCCAACCGCGACAATCCCCGGCTGATGAAGCTGTTCGAGGAAAAGCTCGGCGAGCTCGATGCCGGCTTCGGCGTCGAGCTGATGATTTTGGCAGCACCCGAGGTCGAGACCTTCAGTGGCGCGCAGGATGCGTTGCCCGACTCCGGCGCCATCGCGACCTCGCTGGGCGAAGACGGCACGATCGACCTGGCCGACCGACTGGCGCTCAGGCTGGGCGCGGAGAACGTGGTGCGCTTGCTGGCGCGCGACAGTCATTTGCCCGAGCGGGTGCAGACGACCGGCACCGCGGCCAAGCCGGCAGCGGCCGGCGCCTGGCGGCGTGTGGCGGATTTGAAGGGCGCGCGGCCGACCCGCCTGCTGCAGCGGCCCGAGCCGGTCGATGTCACGGCGATCGTGCCCGACGATCCGCCGTCGCTCTTCCGCTGGCGCCAGCATGCCCATCGCATCGTGCGCGCCGAGGGGCCGGAGCGGGTGGCCGACGAATGGTGGCGGCCGCGGCCCGACGGCAGCCGGCCGCCGGCCAACATCGTGCCGCCCTATCGCGACTACTATCGCGTCGAGGACGACGATGGCGGCCGCTTCTGGCTGTTTCGCGACGGCCCTTACACCTTGGCGGCCAACGGCCGGCCGGCGGCCCGCTGGTTCCTCCACGGCTTCTGCGCTTGAGGAGGGCGGCATGACCACTCTCACCGTGCGCGGCCTCGACGATGCGATCATCGAGCAGCTCAAGGCGCGCGCCCGCACCCGCCATCGCTCCCTCGAGGCCGAATTGCGGGCGATCCTGATCCAGGCCGCCGGCCAACCGCTGGTCGTCGACGCCTTGGCCGAGGCCGACCGCATCGCCGCCATGACTCCGCGCCTGCCATCGCGAGCTACCGGCATCGACCCCAAGGAAATCGGAGGCGAGCCATGATCGTGGTGATCGAGCCCGGTGTGGCCATCAAATGGTTCGTCGAGGAACCGCTGCGGCTCCAGGCACGCTCGCTGCTGGTACACGGCCATCGGCTGATCGCTCCCGACATCCTGATCGCCGGCGTGGCTGAGCTTGCCTGGATGAAAACCACGACGGGCGAAATCGGGCTCGATCAGGCCAAGTCGATCGTGCGCAGCATCGACCTGCCGGGATTCATCTCGACCTTCGTCGACTCGGCCTACCTGCGCCATCGCGCCTTGGCCTTGGCCTTGCAATGCGGCTTGCCGGTGCATGCTTGCTTCTATGCCGCCTGCGCCGAGGACGCCTCGGCGGCTCTGGTCAGCGACAACGAAGACTTCCTGCAGACCCTCAAAGCCGAGGGTATCGCCGTCCATTGCGTGGCGCTGTCGCGCATCCACGAACTCGCCGACGCCTGATCTCGGGAATGTCGACATGTATGCCGCCTTGTCCCGCTATGCCGAGCTACAAGTCACGACCAATTACAGCTTCCTGCGCAGCGGCTCGCATCCCGGCGAGCTGGCGCTGCGGGCGATCGAGCTCGGCCATAGCGCCATCGGCATCGCCGACCGCAACACGCTGGCCGGCGTGGTGCGGGCCTATGCCGCGATCAAGGAATACTACGAGGAGCATCCGACGCCGCCGCAGAGCCAGACCAAGCTCCTGGTCGGCGCCCGCCTCGAGACGCGCGACGGCTATTCGCTGCTCGCTTATCCGACCGATCTCGACGCCTACAAGCGCCTGTCGCGGCTGCTGACGGTCGGCAACCGCCGTGCCGCCAAGGGCCAATGCGATCTCACCTTCGACGACCTGGCCGGCCACGCCGAAGGCCTGCTCGCCATCGCCCTGCCGCCGCGCCGGCCCGACGATCCCGCTTTCCGCGAGCGGCTGCGGGCGCTCGCCCGGCTGTTCGGCGATCGCTGCTACCTCGCCGGCACGGCGCTGTTCCGCGGCGACGATGCACGGCGGCTGGCCCAGCTCGACAATCTCGCGGCCGAGATGGGCGTCGGCCTGGTCGCCACCAACGACGTGCACTATCACGCACCCGAGCGGCGGGCGCTGCAGGACGTGGTGACGGCCATCCGGCTGAGCTGCACGGTCGACGGGCTGGGCTTTCGCCGCTTCGCCAGCGCCGAGCGCCATCTCAAGGAGCCCGAGGAGATGGCGCGGCTGTTCCGCCGCCATCCGCATGCCATCGAGCGCACGCAGGAGATCGCCGCGCGCTGCGGCTTTCGCCTCGATCAACTCACCTATCAGTATCCGGTGATGTACGAAGGCGGCGAGACGCCGATGGACAAGCTCGTCCGCCTGACCTGGGAGGGCGCGGCGCGGCGCTACCCCGAGGGCGTACCGCAGGAGGTCGCCGACACCATCCGCCACGAGTTCGAGCTGATCGGCCACAAGCAGATCGCGCCCTACTTCCTCACTGTGCACGAGATCGTCGAGCAGGCGCGCAAGATGGGCATCTTGTGCCAAGGCCGCGGCTCGGCCGCCAACTCCGCCGTCTGCTACTGCCTCGGCGTCACCTCGGTGAATCCCGACGAGGTCAAGGTCCTGTTCGAGCGCTTCCTGTCCAACGAGCGCGACGAGCCGCCCGACATCGACGTCGATTTCGAGCACGAACGGCGCGAGGAGGTGATCCAGTGGATCTACCGCGAGAAGGGCCGCTCGCGCGCCGCGCTCGCCGCCACGGTGATTTCCTATCGCAGCCGCAGCGCCATCCGCGAAGTCGGCAAGGCGCTCGGCCTGTCGCCCGACACGGTGGGCGCCATGGCCGACACGGTGTGGGGCATGGGATCGGGCGGCGTCGACGGGGGCCATGTGCGCGAGGCCGGCCTCGATCCCAGTGATCCGCGATTGATGCTGGCGCTCGAACTGTCGGCGACCCTGTGCGGCTTCCCGCGCCATCTGTCGCAGCATGTCGGCGGCTTCGTGCTGACCGAAGGCCGGCTCGACGAGCTGGTGCCGATCCAGAACGCCGCCATGGAGGATCGCACCGTCGTCGAATGGGACAAGGACGATCTCGACACGCTCAGGATCTACAAGGTCGACGTGCTGGGACTCGGCATGCTGACCTGCCTGCGCAAGAGCTTCGAGCTGATCGGCAAGCATTACGGCCGGCCGGTCGGGCTGGGCATGGATCCGGTCGATCCGGCCGTTTTCGACATGCTGGGCCGGGCCGATTCGGTCGGCGTGTTCCAGGTCGAGAGCCGGGCGCAGATGTCGATGCTGCCGAGACTGCGGCCGCGCAATTATTACGACCTGGTCGTCGAGGTGGCGATCGTGCGGCCCGGCCCCATCCAGGGCGGCATGGTCCACCCTTACTTGCGCAATCGGGCCAAGGACCCGGCCGACATCCACTATCCGGGCAAGCTGCGCGGCATCCTGGAAAGGACCTGCGGCGTGCCGTTGTTCCAGGAACAGGCGATGCAGATCGCCATCGATGCCGCCGGCTTCTCGCCGGCCAAGGCCGACAAGCTGCGCCGCGCCATGGCGACCTTCCGGCGCGCCGGCACGATCCACAAGCTCAAGGACGACTTCATCGAAGGGATGGTCGGCAACGGCTATGCCCGGGACTTCGCCGAACGTTGCTTCAAGCAGATCGAAGGCTTCGGCGAGTACGGCTTCCCCGAGAGCCATGCCGCGAGCTTCGCCATCCTGGTCTACGACTCTTCATGGGTGAAGTACCACTATCCCGAGATCTTCGCCGCCGCCCTGCTCAACTCCCAGCCTATGGGCTTTTATGCGCCGGCCCAGCTCGTGCGCGACGCACGCGAGCACGGCGTCGAGGTGCGCCCGCCCGACATCAACGCCAGCGACTGGGATTGCACGCTGGAGCCCCTTCCAGGCTCTTCTTCATGTTCCTCTCCCCTGCTAGGGGGAGAGGCTAGGAGAGGGGGCTTCGCACCTTCGTCCATCCCCCTCTCCCAACCTCTCCCCCTAACGAGGGAGAGGAGCTTGAGCTTGAACTTGACCATCGATGGCCGGCGGCGCTGCGCCCTGCGCCTGGGCTTGCGTCAAATCACGGGGCTCGCCGAAGACGACGCCAAGCGCCTGGTCGAACGCCGCACGACGCCCTATCGCGATCCGGTCGACCTGTGGCGGCGGTCCGGCCTCGACAAGCGCCAGATCGTGGCGCTCGCCCGTGCCGATGCCTTCGCCTCGCTCGGCCTGTCGCGCCGCGACGTGCTGTGGGCGGTGCGCGGCCTGTCCGACCGTCATCTGCCGTTGCTCGATGGCTCCGCCAAGCTGCGCGACCTCGAGCCTTCCGTCACCCTGCCCACCCTGACGCTGGGCGAGCAGGTGGTGGACGACTACGCGGCGATCTCGCTGTCGCTGCGCGCCCATCCGCTGGCGCTGCTGCGCGTTCGCTTGGCCGAACGCGATGTATCGCCCACCGCCGTGCTGGCCTCGTCGAAGAACGACGATCTCTTCACCCTGGCCGGCCTGGTTCTGGTACGCCAGCGGCCAGGCACCGCCTCGGGCGTGGTGTTCGTCACCATCGAGGACGAGCACGGCATCGCCAATCTCGTGGTCTGGCCCAAGGTGTTCGAGGCGCATCGCCGCATCGTCATGGGTGCCCGCCTGCTCGGCGTGCGTGGCCGCGTGCAGCGCGAAGGCCTGGTGATCCATCTCGTCGCCGCCGAGCTTTGGGACTGGTCGGCCGAGCTCGATTCGATCGCCGAGATCGACGATTTCCGACTGACGACCGGCCGTGGCGACGAGGTCCGCAACGACCCCGGCGACCGCCGCGTGATGGTGCCGGAAGCCAACGCCACCCGTCATCGCGTCAAGAAAAATGCGCCCGGCAAAGGCTACGACCGCAGCCTGACCGTGCTCGATCGCCCCAAGATCAAGATCGCCTCGCGCGACTTCCATTGAGCTTGATCCAGATCAAAGCGGGCCGCGCCATGTCCACTATTGCATTGAGGGCTTTCAACGGAGCCCGCGATGACGACCAACGAGTTCTACTATCTGATGACGGCCTGCGGCGCCTTCACCATCTTCGGACTGGCTCTCGCTCTCAACTACATCCAGTACCGGAGCTGGCTGAAACGACAGCCGACCCATCGCGGCTGACATCTCGGTCGCGGCATCACGGCCGCAACGAGGATCGCCTCTTACACGACGGCAAATCGATATTGCCGCCCGCGGGTTCTGGCGAATCTCCGGATGCGTTCGTCGCAAGTGACGAGAGGGCAACCAAGGACGATAGCGCTTGCGATCAGGAGGCGATCTGCAGGGTCTCGGTGCTCGAGGTGACGGAGGGCATAAGCCCTCGCCGCAGCCGAATGATCGAGCGGCACCGCCTCGAATCCGCGTCGATCGAGAAAACGGCTGACCCATGCCTCTACCGGCAGATCAAGATCGATCGCCCCCGTCTCCACCAATATTGCTATTTCCCAAACGCTGACGGCACTAAGCAAGATTCGACCGCCGGTCTTCCACGTAGCGTCTATCGCCTTTCGGGTGGTCTCACCCAGGCGTGCATCACCACGGCTCAGCCACAACACGACATGCGTGTCGAGCAGGAGGTCGGTCATCGACGAACTTCGTCTCCGGTCTCCGCATCCATCGGATCGTCCAAGACCGGCTTGGTAAGGTCCACTCCCTTGCGGATGCGGACCGAACCAGGATGGGAACCAAACAACGAACCCTCGCGGGCGGTTTCCTGCAGCAGGCGGCGCAGCCAGGGGCAAACAGATCAGGCTGCCTTGCGTTCGCCCGAGTACAATTTCTTGACCTTGAAACGCGCCGCCCGCTTCGAAGCATGCCACAGGTCGTATTCCATCTGCATGCCGAGCCAGGTCTCGGGTTCGCTACCGAAGGCCCTGGACAGGCGGATCGCCATTTCCGGCGAAACGCCCGAATGGCCGTTGATCAACTCCGACAACGTTTTGCGGGT
>VGCQ01000171.1 GCA_016870055.1 Alphaproteobacteria bacterium
AGAGGTAACGGGCAATGGCCAGGCGAACTAGAAGAGCGGGCAAGTATAGCAGCGAAGCCATGGCGGCTCTGCACGAAGCCGCCGGCGATTTGCACAAGGCCGGTGGGATCGACAAGGTGACCATGCGCCGGTTCGATCTTTTGTGCCTGACCCGAGTCGAGGAACTTTCAGCCCGACAAATTCAAGCGCTACGCCACAGGACGGGTGTAAGCCAAAGCGTGTTCGCACGCGTCCTCAATGTGCGACCGGGGTTGGTCAGTCAGTGGGAGCGCGGCGAACGGAAGCCTTCGGGTCCTTCCCTGAAGCTCTTGTCGCTGATCAAATCCAAAGGAATACAGGCCGTGACATAGAGGCGACCGCGTCGCGCTGGTGCGCCTGACCGACAGCGATACCCGTCGGATCGCGATCAAAGTCCGGCGCGCACCTGCTGGCGCAGATGGTCGATCGGCAGGCGCGCGCCGGCCTGCTCGAAGTGCCAGAAGGTCCAGCCGTTGCAGGCCGGCGCGCCCTGCACCGCCGCCCCGACCTGGTGGATCGAGCCGCGGTGCTCGCCCAGCGCATTGGCGGCCGACAGCGTGCCGTCGGCGCGCACGCGGGCGTGGTGGCGGCCGCTCGGGTCGCTCAGCACGGTGCCCGGCTGCAACAGGCCCGCTTCGATCAGCACGCCGAACGGAATGCGCGGCTCGGCGCGCTTGGCAAGCTTGGGCGTCACGTCCTCGACGGCAAGCGGCTCCACCTGGGCGATGCGCTTGCGCGCGATCGCAGCGTAGTCGGGATCGCGCTCCAACCCGATGAAATGCCGGCCGAGCCGCCGTGCCACCGCACCGGTCGTGCCGGTGCCGAAGAACGGATCGAGGATCACATCGCCGGGATTGGATGCCGCCATCAGGCAGCGGAAGAGCAACGCCTCGGGCTTTTGCGTGGGATGCGCTTTCTTGCCGTCGTCGCCCTTCAGCCGCTCGCTGCCGGTGCAGAGCGGCAGGAGCCAGTCGGAGCGCATCTGCACGCCTTCGTTCAGCTCCTTCATCGACCCGTAGTTGAAGGTGTAGCGCGTGCGCTGGCCGCGCGCCGCCCAGATCAGGGTCTCGTGCGCGTTGGTGAAGCGCTTGCCCTTGAAGTTGGGCATCGGGTTGGACTTGCGCCACACCACGTCGTTCAGGATCCAGAAGCCCAGGTCCTGCAATGCCGTGCCGATGCGGAAGATGTTGTGGTAGCTGCCGATCACCCACAGCGTACCTTCGGGCTTGAGCACACGACGCGCCGCCGCGAGCCAGGCGCGGGTGAACGAATCGTAGCGCGCGAAATCCTCGAACTTGTCCCAGTCGTCGTCGACGGCTGTTGTCGGGCCGCAGGAGGTCGCCGCCCAATTGCAGATTGTAGGGCGGATCGGCGAACACCATGTCGACGGACGCTTCGGGCAGGCGTCGCATCGCCTCGATGCAATCGCCCACCAGCACACGATCCAATTTGTCGCCGAGACCCATCGGTGGAAGATGAGTCATCCACAGGTGAAGCGTCAAGAAATTACAATTGATTCAATTGTTTATGGCGTCGATCCACAAAATCGAGTCGGCCACGCCGGCAACCGCCACCAGACCTTGTGAAGACCGTGCCGCCGGCGTCGAGAAGTCGAGAAGAAGCCAAGGTCACCCGGCAGAGGTTGGGTGTTGGGGTGGGAGAACCTCTGCCGTCCGCACGTTGGGGGCGTGCGGGCCTGCACCAGTCCGGGAGGATTGAAGTGCAGCGCGGTGACGGGTCGAGGATAGCGCCTGGGCCGCGCCAGGTGAGTGCGCGCCGTGCCTTCGCGGGCGCTTGCCACCGATTGGCCACAGCCGCCTTGGCTGGCGGTCAACGGTGAGTGGAGAACTCGTCGGCGATCACCTTGCGCACCGCCGCCCGCTCGCCGACACGGCGGCGATGGTCGATCACGCGCGGGATTCGCGCCGGATCGACGCCGTCGGCTTCGAGCCACTGCGCGAGCGTGAAGAGATAGGGATCGCAGATCGTGTAGCGCTCGCCCATCACCCACGGGCCCTTCAGCATCTCGCGCTCGATCAGCTCGAAGCCGGCGCCGACCGACTGCGGCACCTTCTTCTGCATGGCCGCGATCGCCGCCTTGTCGTCGGCAGCGACCCAGCGATGGCCGCGCATGCGATGGGCGTGCGCCACGTGCACGGTCGAGCAGAGATAGGAATTGAATACCTGGACCTCGGCGAAGGCGAAGGGATCGTCCAGCGGCGCCAGTCCCGCCGCGGGGAAGCGCTGCGCCACGTAGGCCAGCATGGCCGGCGTCTCGGTCAGCACGCCGCGCTCGGTGACGAGAGCCGGCACGCGCGCCTTGGGATTGATCTTGAGATAGTCGGGCGACTGCTGCTCGGTCTTGGCGAAGTCGATGCGCACCGTCGTGTAGTCAGCGCGCGCGTCTTCGAGCGCGATGTGGGTGGCGAGCGAACAAGTGCGAGGGGCGTAGTATAGTGTCAGCATGGCGTCACAGTAGGCGATTGAGCGGTGCAAAGCTCATACGGTGGTGGGGGGTCGGGCCTAGTCTTTCGAGGGCATCGAGGTGGGCGGCACTGCCGTAGCCGCGGTTGCTCTCCCAGCCGTAGCCGGGGAACTCTTCGGCGAGCCGCGCCATTAGCCGATCGCGCGTCACCTTGGCGAAGATCGAGGCGGCGGCGATGGAATAGGACTGCGCATCGCCGCCGACGATCGCTTCGGCGCGGCAGCCGAGGCCCGGCGGCAGGCGATTGCCGTCGACCAGCACGAGGTCGGGCGGCTCGGCCAGGGCGGCGAGCGCGCGGCGCATGGCGAGGAAGGTGGCCTGCAGGATGTTGAGGCGATCGATCTCCTCGACCGACGCTTCGGCTACGGCGAACTGCACCTTGCCCGACCCGATCATCGCTTCATGCGCAGCCGCGCGGCCTTGGGCCGTGAGTTTCTTGGAATCGTCGATCAGCTTCAGGAGCGCACGACCCGCGCCACGGTCGACGACCGCCGCCGCCGCCACCACCGGCCCGGCCAACGGCCCGCGGCCGGCTTCGTCGATGCCGGCGATGCGCCCGCCCTGGCGCAGCTCGTGGCGAAAGCTCGGCATATCCCCTGGCAACTCTCCTAGAGTGCGGCCATGGCTTCGCCGCACGACATCGTCGCGGGAATCATCGCCCAGGACCCTGTGGGCATGGAACAGCTGCGTGCGGTCCGCCGGCTCGGCCTGCCCGATTGGTGCATCGCCGCGGGCTTCGTGCGCAACCGGGTGTGGGACCATTTGCACGGCATCGCCCCGCCACGGCCACCGCCCGACATCGACGTGCTCTATTTCAACGCCGCCGACCTCTCCAAGCAACGCGAGGTCGAGCACGAGCGGCGTCTCGAAGCGCTGTCGCCGGGCCTGCCATGGCAGGTGCGCAACCAGGCGCGCATGCATCTGTGGAAAGGCGTGCCGCCGCATCACGACACCGCCCATGCCATGACCTTTTGGTTGGAGACCGTGACGGCGGTCGGCGTGCGACTGGAGGCCGACGATAGCCTCACCGTCATCGCCCCGCTCGGCCCCGACGATCTATTGGGCCTGCGCTGCCGGCCAACCGATTTCGGCCGCACCCAGCGCGCCGCCTACGAGGCGCGCATCGCAGCCAAGCGCTGGCGCGAACTGTGGCCAAAAGTGACGTTCCTGGATTGAGGTTCCAACTACGGCGTCAGGCCGCGCGAGCTTCGATGGTCAGGCGGCGACCGAGCCTTTCCTTGGTAACGATCAGATCGTACCGAGTCTCGAGGTTCATCCAGAATTGGGCGGAAGTCCCCAGCCAGCGTCCCAAACGCAGCGCCGTGTCGGCCGTGATGCCGCGCTGGCCGTTGGCGATGTCCGTGATGCGGCCGGAAGGCACGCCAATCTCCAGCGCAAGCCTGTTGGCACCGAGTTTCCGAGCCGCCATCGCCTAGAACAGCTTCATCTGTCGCGCATCGCGCTTGGCGTCGGTGAGCGCGGTGCGCGCCGGCTCGGGCACGCTGAAGCGCTGGGTGTCGAGGCGGTAGCGCACCAGGTTGAGGCCGAGCCGCTTCACTGCAGCAGCGAAGCGGGCGCTCAAAAGCTCGGCGATCGGCCCGTCGCCGCGCATACGCTGGCCGAAGCCCGACTGGTAGAGTGCGCCGCCGCGCATCTGGCGGATCAGCGACAGCACGCGCTCGGCGCGATCGGGGCGGTGCTGGCGCAGCCATTCCTCGAACAGATCCTTGATCTCGAGCGGCAGGCGGAGAACCGTGAAGCCGGCGCGCGTCGCACCGGCGTCGCGTGCCGCCTCGAGGATCGCTTCCAGCTCATGGTCGTTCAGGCCCGGGATCATGGGCGCCGCCATCACACCCACTGGCACGCCGGCGTCGGCCAGGGCGCGAATGGCGGCGAGCCGGCGGTGCGGTGCGGAGGCGCGCGGCTCCATGGTGCGCGCCAGATCCTTGTCGAGCGTCGTCACCGAGAGGAAGACCTCGGCGAGATTGCGTTTGGCCATGTCGGCCAGGATGTCGAGATCGCGTGTCACCATCTGGTTCTTGGTGACGATGCCCACCGGATTGGCGAAGTCGCTCAGCACGCGCAGGATCTGGCGCGTGATCTTGAGCTCGCGCTCGACCGGCTGATAGGGATCGGTGTTGGTACCCATCGCCACCACGTCGGGCCTGTACTTGGGCGAGGCGAGCTCGGCGACCAGGAGCTTGGCGGCGTCGGGCTTGAACAAAAGCTTGGTCTCGAAGTCGAGACCGGGCGACAGGCCGAGATAGGCGTGGGTCGGCCGCGCGAAGCAGTAGATGCAGCCATGCTCGCAGCCGCGATAGGGATTGATCGAGCGGTCGAACGGCACGTCGGGCGACGTGTTGCGCGCCAAGATGGTGCGCGTGGCGTCGCGCGTCAGCGTCGTGCGCAGCGGCGGCAGTTCCTCCTCGTCGGGCGTCGCCGTCTCCCAACCGTCGGTCGTGCGGATGCGCTTCTCGTCGTCGTAGCGGCTCGACTCGTTGCTGAGCGCGCCGCGGCCGTGACGGACAGGCTCAGCGACGGGATCGTCGGGATAGTCGGGAGGAGCGGTCGGCCGCATGGCGACCAACTTTGAGAACAAATAGGGAACGAGTCAAGTCATCCATTCGGCTCTGATCGATCGGATGGTATCGGGCCGCAAGCAGCGATCGATCGTGGCGTCGATATGTGCCTTCATTGCCGGCATCAACCCGGCATCGCTCCATTGCAGGAGATCGGTGGGATCGCGCGGTGCCAGCGTCTGCACCCGCCAGCGCGCCATGAAGAGCGTGGTGCGCAGCCAGGTCAGCCGGCGCATGGGCATCAGCCAGGGTTCGAGCGCTGCGGCCTGCCACGGCCCGACTTTCTCTAGATATAGCGTATAGAACCCACGCACATCTGCCGCCGATAGCACGGCATCGACGTCGGGATGCCACAGTGTCGAGGTCGCTAGCGTTGCATGCGCGAGGTCGATTGCCGGCGAGCCGACATGCACCTTCTCCAGATCGACGAACCAAGCGATACCGCTTCGGTCGACGATGAAATTGCCGGGATGAGTGTCGGCCAGCGCGACGGTGAGCGGCTGTTGGCGCCTGCCCAAGTCCATGGCGCGCAGCAGACCCAGCTCGTCGACGATTTCGGCGCGCGCTATCGGATCAGGCACCGCTTGGTCGAGGAAGCGTGCGGCGTTGTGCTCGGTCAGCGCCAAGGTGGCGAGAAAGGGGTCGGCCTGACGCGGGATCGGCGACGACGCGGACGGCAGAGGCAGCGCATGCAGGCGCACCAGCGTGTCGGCCATCGCAGCAAGCTCGGCCGGCACGCGCGGCACGCGGCCGTCGATGCGATCGACGATCAGCGCGCCGCCCGGCAGGCCGGGCCGTGGCGCGATCACGTCGTGCAGGCGGGGCGTGCGACCGGCCGATGCGAGGTGGCGGAAGGCTTCGGCTTGCGCGGCCAGCCGTGCGGCGGCCGTCGGATCGCCTTCATGGGCGTAGGCGAGGCGCGCCAGCAGACTGCCCGGCAGCACCACATGGCCATGCGAGGTACCTGTGGCGGGCAGCGGCTGCAGGTCGGCTGCGGCAAGCGAAGCAAACGCCGGCCGCTCGCGCAGCGCTGAGAGGAGAGGCTCAATCATGCCGGACCGCGGACCTCCAGGGCCGCATCATGAAGCATGAGCGGACCTGGGGGTCCGCGGTCCGATGATCAACCACTTCTCGGCATCTTGCCTTCGTTGAGCCGCGGCATCAGCTCGGCGAAGTTGCAGGGCCGGAAGCGGATGTCGAGTTGCTGGCGCAGGATGTCGTCCCAGCCGTCCTTGCAGGCGCCGGTCGAGCCCGGCAGAGCGAAGATGTAGGTGCCGTTGGCTACCCCCGCGGTGGCGCGCGACTGCATGGTCGAGGTGCCGATCTTCTGGAAAGAGATCCAGCGGAAGGTCTCGCCGAAGCCGTCGATGCGCTTCTCGAACAGGCCTTCCAACGCCTCGGGCGTCACATCGCGGCCGGTGACGCCGGTGCCGCCGGTGCTGATCACGACCTCGACCTTGGGATCGTCGATCCACTTCTTCACTTGGGCGCGGATCCTGTCGACGTCGTCGGTGACGATGGCGCGGTCGGCCAGCACATGGCCGTCGCGCAAGAGGCGCTCGACCAGGGTGTCGCCCGACTTGTCCATTTCGAGCGTGCGGGTGTCGGAGACCGTCAGCACGGCGATGTGCACCGGCTTGAAGGGTTTGGACTCGTCGATCTTGTTCATGGCTTCATCCTACCGCCGCCACCTTGCGGCGGCGAGGCCACCACCCTAGATGGGAGCCATGACCGACTGGAAGCACGACGGCGTGCGGGTGATCCCGGCAGGCTCGCTCGACACCAACACCGCCCAGACGCCCGGCATGAACCGCGCCGCGGCCATCAACTTCGCCCGGGTCGGCGCCCAGAAACTGTGGGCCGGCACGGTCCCATCCACGCCCACGCCAAGACCGGCGCGCCATCACCACGGCCATCTCGAGAGCGTGATCTACGTGGTCAAGGGCCGTGCCCGCATGCGCTGGGGCGACAAGCTGCAGTTCACAGCCGAGGCCGGGCCAGGCGACTTCATCTACGTGCCGCCCTACGTGCCGCACCAGGAGATCAACGCCTCGGATACCGAGCCGTTGGAGTGCGTGCTGGTGCGGTCGGACAACGAGGCGATCGCCATCAACATCGACATCGAGCCGGCCGAGAAGCCCGAGTCGGTTTACTGGGTCGACCCGACTCATCCGCATCCGCACAAGCATCGAGAATAGCGGAGCGCCGCTGCTGTCTGACGTCCCGCGCTCAGGATGACACGAGCCGCACCTCGGCCGAGCGGTCCCACAAATTGGGCTGCTCTTTGTTGGTGTAGCCCGACACGAAGAGGCTGGGCTTGCCAGTCTTGATGTCGAAGGTGTGGCGGCGCACCGCGCCGATATTGCCGCCATGGACGTGGATGCTGATCGAGCCCTGGTCGGCCAGCGCGTTGGTCACCTGATGGATGTCGCCCTCGGCGGGAATCAGCAGCTCGACGTCGCCCGGTTCGAGCGCGGTCAGCCCACCGGGCTTAAGCGCCGCGGTCTCGGGATCGGGCACGAAGCGCAGCGAGGTCTCCGAGCCGCGCAACATGCCGACCATGCCCCACATCTGATGATCGTGGACCGGCGTCGCCGCTTTCGGCGCCCATACGAAGCTCACGATGCAGAAGCGCTCGAAGGGATCGCACCACAGGAGGTTCTGGGCATAACCATGCGCCGGCACCCGGGCCGCCTGCTCGGGCAGCCAGTCGTCGTGCGACACCAGTTCGCCCAGAAGCTTGCGGCCGACCTCGACGATCGCCGCCTCGTCCTTGTCCTGCCAGGCGCCCCCTACCAGGGAGGTCATGTCTCCGATGAAACGGCGCAGGCGGTCGATGGTCATTCTTTCCCCTCACCGTCGCGCGTCCTGGCGTCGCAACCCTCCAGGCCAACTCAAAATGTTGCGATCGGCTGTCAATAATACTGCCTCGTTGTAGAGCGCGGTCGCAACTATGATCCGATCCAGTGGATCGCCGTGCAGGTCATCGAACTCCGCGGCCATCATCGTAATGTCGGGCGACAGCGGGACCTCCCGCACGCCAAAAGACAGGAGCTGGGCGCGCCAAATCCGCACGCTCGACGGCCCCTCGACCCGACCTCGCCTCAGGAGAAGCCCGGCCTCGTAGAAGACGATCGTCGGAACCCCGAGCTCATTTGCGGCGAGGGCGGCGTCGCATGCCTGCCTGGCCGATCTTCCGAGTCTTGGCACCTGCTCGGTCAGCCACAGGATCGTATGCGTATCCAGCAGGAGGGTCATCGAACTGCCCGTGATAAATTCGCCATTCGCGATCCGCGTCCCAATCCTCGACGATCGGCCCGACGATATCGCCTTTGATCTTGAAGGTGCCCTTGGTAGCGCCCCATAGCGTCTTGGGCTTGTCGCGCACGGCGACGACCTGCACCTTCGCCTTGCCGCGCTTGGTGATGGTGATGGGCTGGCCGCTTTCGGCGACCTCGTCGATCAGGGCGAGGCAACGGGCCTTGAAAGCGGCGGCATTGATCTTGCGGTCCATGAGCCGATCCTTATGTGACCATATGATATGGTCACATAAGGATCGGGGTCAACGCTATCGCCGCCCGTCCTGCGCCTGATAGCGCGGCCATTCATGCGCCGCGATCTGGTCGAGCGACGAGGTCGGCTGGCCGAGCCGGATCTGGTACAGCCAGTAGTTGGCGAGCACGCGCTGCACGAAGTCGCGCGTCTCGTTGAGCGGGATCGAGACGATGTAGAGCAGCGGATCCTGGCCGGCGTTGAGCGCATTGTCCCAGCGCATGACGTTGCCCGGTCCGCCATTGTAGCCGGCGGCCGTGCGCACCAGGTTGTTGTCGACATCGCTCAACAGCGACACGAGGTAGGCTTGGCCGAGCGCGACGTTGGTCGAGGGCTCATAGGGATTGCCGCCCGCCGTCTCCGGCGCGTAGCGGTTCGACACCAGCCGGGCGGTGCTCGGCATGAGCTGCATCAGACCCATGGCGCCGACGACCGAGCGCGCCTTGGGATTGAACGCCGACTCCTGGCGCATGAAGCCCCAGACCAGGGCACGGTCGAGCGACCAGCCACCGGTAGGCTGCCATGGCGGCATCGGGTACATGGCGCCGTCGTAGCCCTTGATGGTGTGGCGCTGGTCCCAGTTGGCGTTGCCGACCTTGACCGCCAGGCTCGGCATCGACGCCTTCTGGGCGAGCGCCAGGACGGTCTCGATGTATTGCGGGTCGGCGTCGATCGAGGCGGCGAACAGCTCGCGTTCGGCCGCAGTCGCCGCACCGAGCTGCAGCAGGGCGAGCGCACGGCGGCCGGCGCGGTCGCCTTTCAGCACGTCGGCCCGGCGCCGATCGAGCGCCGGCACTGTCCAGTCGGGCTCGATGCGCATGCCGAGCGTCTTCTGGGCGATCAGGCCGTGGAAGGTGCGGCCGTGCAGGGCGGCGCGCTTGAGGAACGGCGCGAATTTCTGCGGGTTGCCGGCCAGCAGATTGGCGCGGCCGGCCCAGAACGAGCCCGCCGACAGGGTCCACGACGAGGCGCGGTCGGGCGCGGCATCGGCTACCGCCTCGAAACGGCGCGCCGCTTCGGTGTAGTTGCCGCGCTTGAAAGCCTGCAGGCCGGCCGTCCAATTGGCGTCGGGCGGCAGCGCGGTCTCGATCGGCACCTGCAGGCCGCGCTGCGGATCGGCCTCGAGTGCGCGGGTGCGCA
>VGCQ01000172.1 GCA_016870055.1 Alphaproteobacteria bacterium
CCTCTGCTATCCTCTTCCATGGTGGCTCCTTGTTGAACTGGCTTCGTCGGTCGTCTCGCAACGCCAACTTAACCAGAGCGGGAGCCACCGCCCAAATCTGCGAAAGATTCTTTACGTCATCATGGCGGGATGCAGGTCTCGGACGCCAAGCGGCTGCGGTCGCTGGAGGAGGAGAACCGCCGGCTGAAGAAGCTGCTGGCCGAAGCGATGCTCGACAACGCGGCTTTGAAGGATATCGCCTCGGGAAAGTTCTGAGGCCCGCGGTTCGGCGCCGGGCGGTGGACCACGTGCAACGGGTCCACGGGTTGAGCCAGCGCCGGGCCTGCGGGCTGATCGGGATGGACGTGAGCAGCTACCGGTACCGGCCGCGGCGGTCTGATGACAGTGCCCTGCGTGAACGGCTACGGGCCCTGGCGGGGCTACGGCGGCGGTTCGGCTACCGGCGCCTGGGCTGGCTGCTGGAGCGGGAAGGCGCGAAGGTGAACCTGAAGAAGGTCTACCGGCTATACCGGGAGGAAGGCCTGGCGGTGAAGCGGCGTCGTGGCCGTCGCCGGGCCATTGGTGCCCGTGCGCCGATCGTCGTGCCGCAGGAGCTGAACCAGCGTTGGTCGCTCGACTTCGTCAGTGACCAGCTGGCAAACGGACGGCGGTTCCGGCTGCTCAACGTGATCGACGACTTCAACAGTGAATGCCTGGCGAGCGTCCCGGACTTCTCGCTGTCGGGCCTGCGGGTGATCCGCGAGCTGGAGGCCATCATCGCCCACCGTGGGAAGCCGGCGATGATCGTCTCGGACAACGGCACCGAGCTCACTAGCAATGCGGTGCTGCGCTGGGCTGCCGACGACAGCGCCGGCCGATGCGGAATGCTAGGGGGATTGACGAGCCGAAGGCCTGAAGGAGAGCCGGCAATGCCGCTGCGCTGGGAGATTTCGCATTCTCAGAAGCTCGTCCACATCGTCGCCGAGGGGCCGGTGACGCTGAAGGACATGGAGGCGCATTTCGACGCCATCGTCGTGGCCGACGCCATGCCTTACGCCAAGCTGTTCGACGCCAGCGACGTTCAGCCGATCTACGACGACCACGACGTGCTGATGATGGGCGCCCGGCTCAGCGCCTATACCGCCACGCTCGAGGCCGGACCGCTCGCCGTCGTCGCCAAGACCGATGCTGCACGCGCGGCTTTCGCGCGGTTCGTCAACATGTCGCCGTCGAAACGTCCGGCCATGCTGTTCGACACCGAAGCCGAAGCGCGCGCTTGGCTCGCCGGTCAGGCCAAGTCGTAGATCATTTCCTAAAGTACCGCGTCGTCAGACGCGGCCGTGGCAGTGTTTGAACTTCTTGCCCGAGCCGCAGGGGCAGGGCGCGTTGCGCGAGACCTTGCCCCAGGTCGCGGGATCGTTGGGATTGCGAGCCGCCTTGGCGGCCCTCCGCGGCCGGTGCAGCGTGGCGACGCCGCCGCCCTCGGGGTCGGCCGGGTCGAAGGCCGGGTCGTCGCTCATCGCCGCGGCGAGGGCCGGATCCTCGTGGACTTCGTGCATCGCCGACGGAGCGGTCGGCAAGGGCGGCGCCTCCATGCGCAACTGCAGGGTGGCGAGCAGGCCCACCACCTGCTCGCGCAGGCCGGTCAGCAGGTCGTTGAAGAGATTGAACGCCTCGCGCTTGTACTCGTTCAGCGGATCCTTCTGGCCGTAGGCGCGCAGCCCGATGCCCTGCCGCAGATGGTCGAGATGCAGCAGGTGCTCCTTCCAGCTCTGGTCGAAGAGCTGCATCAGCACGCTCTTCTCGACCTGGCGCCAGACCTCGGTGCCGTGCTGGGCGGCGCGCTGGGCGAACAGCCGGTCGACCTCGTCGTTCAGACGCGTCTTGATCTCTTCGTCGGCGATGCCTTCTTCCTTGGCCCACGCCTCGATCGGCAGGTCGAGTCCGAAGATGCGCTGCACCTCCTCCTTGAGCTCGACGACCTTCCACTGCTCGGCATAGACGTCCTCGGGGATGGTGCGCGTGATCAGTCCGTCGACCACGTCGCGACGCATGCCGGCCACGGTGTCCGAGACGTCCTCGGTCGCCATCAGCTCGATGCGCTCCTTGTAGATCTCCCGGCGCTGGCTGTTCATGACGTCGTCGAAGCGCAGCAGGTTCTTGCGGATCTCGAAGTTGCGCGCTTCGACCTTGCCCTGTGCCGTCTCCAGCGCCTTGTTGAGCCATCGATGGGTCAGCGCCTCGTCGTCGGCCATGCCCTTCTTCTGCACCCAGTCGAGCACCTTGTTGTTGCCGAAGATGCGCATCAGGTCGTCTTCCAGCGACAGGAAGAACTTCGAGGCGCCGGGATCGCCCTGACGACCCGAGCGGCCGCGCAGCTGGTTGTCGATGCGCCGGCTCTCGTGGCGCTCGGTGCCGACCACGTACAGGCCGCCCGCTTTGCGCACGGTCTCGCGGTCGCGCTCGACCTGGGCCTTGATCTCGGCCGCGACGCGCTGAAGTTCGGTCTTGCGCTGGGCCTCGTCGGGGAACTTGGGCGCGATCTCGGCCTCGGCTTGGCGCAACAACATGTCGGCGTTGCCGCCGAGCTGGATGTCGGTGCCGCGGCCGGCCATGTTGGTGGCGATGGTGATGGCGCCCGGCCGGCCGGCCTGCGCCACGATATAGGCTTCCTGCTCGTGGTAGCGGGCGTTCAGCACGTTGTGCGGAACCTGCGCCCTCTTGAGTTCCTCCGACAGCGCTTCGGACTTCTCGATCGACACGGTGCCGACCAGCATCGGCTGCTGGCGGTCGCGGCATTCCTTGATCAATTTGACGATGGCGCGCGTCTTGTCGGTGAGCGTGCGGTAGATTTCGTCGTCGGCGTCCTTGCGGGCGACCGTGACGTTGGTCGGGATCTCGACGACTTCGAGCCTGTAGATCTCGCCGAACTCGGCCGCCTCGGTCATCGCCGTGCCGGTCATCCCGGCAAGCTTGGGATACATGCGGAACAGGTTCTGGAAGGTGATCGAGGCCAGCGTCTGGTTCTCGCGCTGGATTTCGACCTTCTCCTTGGCCTCGAGCGCCTGGTGGAGGCCCTCGGAGTAGCGCCGGCCGGCCATCATGCGGCCGGTGAACTCGTCGATGATGACGACCTGGCCGTCCTTGACGATGTAGTCGACGTCGCGCGCGAAGAGCTTGTGGGCGCGCAGTGCTTGCGTGACATGGTGCAGCACCGTCACTTGGGTCGGTGCATAGAGGCTGATGCCCTCGGGCAGGAGTCCGTCGCCGCGCAGGATGTCCTCGATCGCCTCGACGCCGGCGTCGGTCAGCACGACGGTGCGGTTCTTCTCGTCTTTCTCGTAGGCGTCGGCCTTGAGGCGCGGGATCACCGTGTCGGCGCGGCGATAGAGTTCGGACGAATCCTCGGCCGGCCCCGAGATGATGAGCGGCGTGCGCGCCTCGTCGATCAGGATCGAATCGACCTCGTCGACGATCGCATAGTTGAAGGGCCGCTGGGCCATCAGGTCGAGGCGGAACTTCATGTTGTCGCGCAGGTAGTCGAAGCCGAGTTCGTTGTTGGTGCCGTAGGTGACGTCGCAGGCGTAGGCCGCTTTGCGCTGCTCGTCGTCGAGCTCGTGCACGATCACGCCGACGGTGAGGCCGAGGAACTTGTAGATCTGGCCCATCCACTCCGAGTCGCGCTTGGCCAGGTAGTCGTTCACCGTCACGACATGCACGCCCTTGCCGGACAGCGCGTTGAGGTAGACGGGCAGGGTGGCGACCAGCGTCTTGCCTTCACCGGTCTTCATCTCGGCGATCTTGCCCTGGTGCAGCACCATGCCGCCTTTGAGCTGCACATCGAAGTGGCGCTGGCCGAGTGTGCGCTTGGCCGCCTCGCGGACGACGGCAAAGGCCTCGATCAGCAGATCGTCGAGCGATTCGCCCTTGGCCAGCCGGTCGCGGAACACGGCGGTTTTGGCCCGCAGCTCGTCGTCGGAAAGCTTGGCCAGCTCGGGCTCCAGGCCGTTGATCTTCGCCACCGGCTTGTCGAAGCCTTTGACGATGCGATCGTTGGCTGTGCCGAACAGGCTACGGGCCAGCGCCCCGAGCATGAAAACCTCGATTTTTTAATGACTTAGGCGGGCTTCGCGGCCCGCCGTCCCTGTCAGAGATAGAGAGCGGCTTCCCGAGTGTCAACGCGCCGGAGGGGGAGCACCCACAAGCGGTCAGGGCCGCGGCAGTGTAGCCGCCCGAGGCCCCGACAACGACACCCGGCTCACGAAAAAGTGCCGCAATCCGCTGCCACCAAGCGCGCTGCTGACGGTGTGAAGCTTGCAGGCCCGGAGCAGGCCTGTGTAAACGGTTCGAGTTCCCGTTGTTCGTTGCGACTAGTTCGGAGCCTGTCATGAGCCACTGCGTGCGCCCCCGGCGCCTGATCGTCCTTTGTTGCGCAGCGCTCGCCTTGGCCGGTTCGGCCGGCCCAGGCTTGGCGCAAGCGCCGCAACAACCGGCCGGCCAGCAAGGCGCCGCCCAGCCCAAGCCGGCGGCCAAGCCTCCGGCGCCTCAACCGGCGGCGCAACCGCTCAAGGACCCGGTGGTCGCCATCGTGAACGGCCAGCCGATTCGGTTGTCGGAACTGGAGGTCGCCCAGCAATCGCTGCCGCAGCAGTACCGCAACATGCCGCTGCAGGCGGTTTTTCCCGCGCTGCTCGATCGCATCATCGACAGCAAGCTGGTGGTGCAGGAGGGCAAGAAGAACAAGGTCAATGAAGATCCGGCCTTCAAGCGCCGTATGGTCTTCGTCGAGGACCAGGTGCTGCAGGACTTCTGGATCCAGCGTGAGATCGCCCGGCTGGTCACGGCGGAGAAGCTGCAAAAGCGCTACGAGGAACGGCTCAAGGCGATACCGTCCGAGGACGAGGTGCGCGCCCGCCATATCCTGGTGTCGACCGAGGACGAGGCCAAGGCGCTGATCGCCGACCTCAAGAAGGGGGCGGCTTTCGACAAGCTTGCCAAGGAGAAGTCGACCGACAAGGCTTCGGGCGCCGAAGGCGGCGACCTCGGTTGGTTCAAGAAGTCGGATATGGTGAAGGAGTTCGCCGATGCCGCCTTCAATCTCAAGAAGGGCGAGCTGAGCGACAGCCCGGTCAAGACGCAGTTCGGCTTTCACGTCATCAAGGTCGACGATCGCCGCCAGTCGCCGCCGCCGGCTTTCGAGGAGATGGCCGACCAGCTCCGCGATGAATTGGCGCGCGAGGCGGTGACCGGCCAGCTCGACCTGATGCGCTCCAACGCCAAGATCGAGAAGTTCGCCATGGACGGCAGCAAGCCCGACGCGCCGGCGGCCAAGCCGGCTGCACCGGCGGCGGCCCCGGCGCGTCCGGCCAACGCGCCGCCCGCTCCTGCCGCGCCCAAGTAGAACTCACTTTTCCGGGCGTTTCTGGTGTAGGCTCGACCGATCGGAGCGGCCGAAGACCATTCGGCTGCCCGCAAGGGGAGTCACATGGCCGGCAAGCACGCCCAATCACCGCTCGCGCCGAAAACGACGCCGACACTGCCGCGTATAGCGGGGGTGAAGCTCGCCGCCGGGCATTCCGGGGTGCGTTACAAGGATCGCGACGATGTCATGCTGGCGGTGGTGCCGGCCGGCGCCTCTATCGCCGGCGTGCTGACCCGGTCGAAGACCTCGTCGGCGCCGGTCGACTGGTGCCGCAAGAACCTGCCGCGCGGCAAGGTGCGCGCGATCGTCGTCAATGCCGGCAACGCCAACGCCTTCACCGGCAAGGTCGGCGACAAGGCGGTCGAAGAGAGCACGCGCGCCGTGGCCCAGGCGCTGGGCTGCCCGCGCAACGAGGTTTTCATGGCCTCGACCGGCGTGATCGGCCAGCCGCTCGACTGGGAGAAGATCGCGGCCGTAGTCCCGGCGCTCATCAAGTCGGCGCGCGAGGACGGCTGGGCATCGGCGGCGGCGGCGATCATGACCACCGACACATTCCCCAAGCTTGCCACTCGTCAGGCCAAGGTCGGCGAACGGACGGTGACCATCAACGGCTTCCTCAAAGGCTCGGGCATGATCGCGCCCGACATGGCGACGATGCTGGCCTTCGTCTTCACCGACGCCAAGGTGCCGAGCGGCGTGTTGCAAAAGCTGTTGGCCGACGCCGCCGACAAGTCGCTGAACTGCGTCACAGTCGACGGCGACACGTCGACCAGCGATACGCTCCTGATGGTGGCCACCGGCGCGGCCCGGCATGCGCCCATCGAGGAAGCCGACGACCCGGTCCTCGTCGACTTCAAGCGCGCGCTCGACGAAGTTTTGATCGACCTCGCCCAGCTGCTGGCGCGCGACGGCGAGGGTGCCAGCAAGTTCGTGACCATCAATGTCGGCGGCGCTTCGTCGAACGGCGCGGCGCGCAAGATCGGTCTTTCGGTCGCCAATTCGCCGCTGGTCAAGACGGCGATCGCCGGCCAGGACGCCAACTGGGGCCGCATCGTCATGGCTGTCGGCAAGTCGGGCGAGCGGGCCGACCGCGACAAGCTGAAAATCTCGATCGGCGGCGTCAAGATCACCGACGGCGGTCAGGTCGTGCCCAACTACGACGAGACGCCGGTCGCCAGGCACATCAAGGGCACCGACATCTTGATCGACATCGATCTCGGCATCGGCCGCGGCCGCGCCACGGTCTGGACCTGCGATTTGACGCACGGCTACATCGACATCAACGGCAGCTACCGTTCTTGAGCCCGGCCTTCGACGAAGATTGCCCGGGCGGCCCGCCGCCCCTGGGCGACCGTCCGCTCGTGCTGGTCGCCGCCGTGGCGTTGATCGATGCCGACGGCCGCCTGCTGATCGCCCGCCGCCCCGAGGGCAAATCGATGGCCGGCCTGTGGGAATTCCCCGGCGGCAAGGTCGATGCCGGCGAGACGCCCGAGCAGGCGCTGGTGCGCGAGCTCCGCGAGGAGCTCGGCATCGAAACCGCGACGAGTTGCCTGGCGCCGATCGCCTTTGCCAGCCATGGCTACGACAAGTTCCATCTTTTGATGCCGGTCTTCGCGTGCCGCAAATGGCACGGCCTGCCGCGGCCGCGTGAAGGGCAGGCATTGAAATGGGTGATGCCGGGCGAGCTCGCGCGTTACCCCATGCCGCCCGCCGACTTGCCGCTGGTCGGCCTGCTGCGCGATCTTCTATGAGTCGGCGGGAACGGGCAGCGGGTGGCCCTCGCGCCAGCCGAGCAGGCGGCGGAAGATGACCGCCTGTGCCGTCACCGTCAGCGCCGCCGCGCCGTAGGAACAGAGAAGCGCGACCGTCAAAGCAACGACGGCAGCGCCCTCGCGCGCACCCAGAAGGCCCCGCATCAGGCCGGCGGTGAAGGTGAGCGCCATCGCCGTCGCAAAGGCGCCGCCGAAAAAGGTGAGGAACAGGGCACCGATGATCGTCCAGGCGTTGCCGCGGCTCAGCGCCCATGACTGACGTGGCGAAAAGGGCACGTCGACTGCGGTCGCTGCAAGGCCCCAGCTCACGCGCAGCGCCAGCAGCAACGACACCACGAAGCCGATCGCGATCGGCCCGGCGAGCGCGTAGCGCCGAGCCGCTTCGGGGTCCATGGCGCGGCCACCGGCGCTCAACGTCGTCGGATCGACCGACCCGATGGTGGCGATGAAGATCGCGATCAGCGCGAACGTCATGCCGCCTACCTTGATGAGGTGGCCGAGATAGGCCGTCTCTCGCGCCGACCAGCCGGTGCCGGGCAGGCGGTCCAGCCGATGGGGACCGAGCAGCACGACCCGCTGCCAGGCGACCAGGAACATCACCGTCGGTATGATGTCGATGGCTCTTTCGGCCAGTACCGCGAGCGGTGTGTCCATGGCGAGCAACTCGCCACCGACGCGGATTGCCAACGACAGGATCCACGGCACGGTGACCAGGTGGAAGAAGAGCCGGATGTTGCCGAAGAAGAAGCCGGCGCTCTCGGAGACGACTTCGCTGAACGACAGTTTGACGGCAGGCACGATCTAACTCCGCTCTACTTTCTCGCCGGCGCTTCGCTCCGTGGTGCCCAGTGCTTCGGCCAGTTGCCGCGTGGCACTGCCGGGCTCGAGCGGCTTGGGCTGCGAGGCGTGTGGCGCCCAGCCATGCAGGAACAGGACCTCGAAGCTCGCGGCCACCCGCCCCGAGGGTAGCGCAAAACGCTCGCCGTAGATCTCGGCGGCGCGCAGCAGCGTGGCTCGCCGGGCAAGCCCGCGCCGGCGCTCGGCTACCAGGTTGCTTTCGCCCATGGCGCCGAGGTCGCGCATCAGCGCCAGGGGATCCGGGTATTCGACCTCGATCGTCTCGCTGTCGGCCACCGGCAGGGCAAAGCCCGCGCGTTGCAGCAGACCGGCGGCGTCGCGCAAATCGGCGAACGGCGAGACCCGCGGGCTGAGACCGCCCTCGACTTCGCTTTCCGCCGCCGTCAGCGCCTGGCGGAGCTGCCACAGGGTGGCGCCGCCCAGCATGGCCGCCAGCAGCAGGCCGTCGGGCCTCAGGACACGGCTGATCTGCACCAAGGTGCCTGGCAGGTCGTTGACCCAGTGCAGGTCCATGGCGCTCACGACCAGGTCGAAGCTCCGCGGCGCGAAGGGCAGCCACTCCTCGTCGGCGACGACCGCCGGTCCACGGGCCAGCCGGGCGAAGCCATGACCAAGGTCGGCGCGGACCAGCCAGCCGACGGTCTGTCGTTCGCCCAGCGCCGAGGCAATCTCGTCGCCATGCGAGCCGATGTCGAGGGCCGCGGCGAAGCTGCGGCGGACATCGTCGAGACGCTCGACCAGGCGCTGGGCAATCTCGCGCTTCAGGAACGCGCGGTGCCGCCAATCGCGCGCCGCCCGTTCGCGCCGTCGGCGCAGCGCGACGCGGTCGAAAATCAACAGGGGGTCCAGGCCGGCCACACTGCGTATGTAAGGCCAAAGCGCGACGGACGGTAGAGGAACGCCATCCTGTCGGCGCATTTGCCTGGCCCAATGCCGCCCATGTCGTCCACAGGCTTCGCTCACTTGTGCGCCGGCACCGCTCGCGCCGTGCTCGATGCCGTCCTGCCGCCGCTCTGCCTGGGATGCAGCGAGATCGTCGAGGCGCCGGGCGGGCTCTGTGCCGCCTGCTGGCGAAGCTTCTCGTTCATCGCACCGCCCTGCTGCGCACGCTGCGGTTATCCGTTCGTCGAGCCGGTGGGCGAAGGCGCGCTGTGTGGCGCCTGCGCGGCCCGGCCGCCGCGCTTTCGGCGCGCCCGGGCGGCACTGGTCTACGATGACCGCAGCCGGCGCCTGGTTCTGCCCTTCAAGCATGGCGATCGCACCGACATTGCCCGCGCCTGCGGCGCCTGGATGGCGCGCGCCGGCATCGATCTGCTGGCCGATGCCGACCTCGTGGCGCCGGTGCCGCTGCACTGGCGGCGCCTGTTCCTGCGCCGATACAATCAGGCGCAGCTTCTCGCCCGCGTCGCCATCGCCGCGGCTCCGTCGACGCACGGCCGCTTGATCCCCGATCTGCTGCGTCGCCGCCGCTGGACCGGCTCGCAAAGCGGCCTTGCTGCTCGCCAACGGCGCGACAACGTCCGACATGCGTTCGACCTGCACCCGCGCTGGGCCTCCGAGGTCTCCGGCAAGTCGGTGCTGCTGATCGACGACGTGCTCACGACCGGGGCCACGGTCGAGGCCTGCGTGCGCGTTCTGCAGCGCAGCGGCGCGGCGGCGGTCGATGTGCTGACGCTGGCGCGTGTCGTGCGCCCGGCGGTATAGTCGGCCAAAGGGGT
>VGCQ01000173.1 GCA_016870055.1 Alphaproteobacteria bacterium
GTGTGCATTTTAGAGGGATGGTGCCCAGGGGCGGAATCGAACCACCGACACTGCGATTTTCAGTCGCATGCTCTACCAACTGAGCTACCTGGGCGCGCCGTTTCGGTTGGCGGCGGGGCTTATAGGACGCGTCAGCGCTCCTGTCCAGTTGGCCCGCGCCCGCTGCCGGGCTCGTCTTCACCCGGCGCCTCGTCGGTCGGCACGCGATAGCCTTCCTTCAGCCAGCGGCCGAGGTCGATATCGGCACAGCGCTTGGAGCAGAACGGTCGGTAGTCGGCCAAAACCTCGCGCGCGCAGACCGGGCACTTGGCAGTGGTGCGCAGGGCGCGCAATGGCGGCGGATGGGCGGAGCGGTCAGTCATCGGCTTTCTGCAGCGCCTCGAGCTGGGCGGCCAAGGTCGCGCCACGCCGCGCGCGCGTCAACTCGAAGTGGCCGAGCCGGGTGAAGCCGTAGAGCTGGGTCGGCACCGGATCGTCGGCCAGCGCTTCGGCGAGTGCGGCCTGCACCTTGTCGCGATCATAGGTGCTGCGCATGGTGACGAAGTCGATCACGACCGCCCCCGCAAGATTGCGCAGTCTCAATTGCTGGGCGATCGCCGGGGCGGCCTCGAGGTTGACCTCGACCGGCCGGCGCGGCGCGCGGCCCTGCCGGCCACCCGCCGACGCGCTGTCGACGTCGATCGCGGTCAGTGTCTCGCCGGGCTCGAACAGGATTTCGACGCCGCTTTCCAGCACGATGCGCGGCGCGAGCGCAGCGTCGATCTGGCCCGCCACGTCGTCGATGTCGAAGGCCGGCATCGGCCCGTTGTGCCAACGCACGCGGATGCGCTCGCCCAGGCGATCCATGTCGTCCTGCAAGGCGCGCGCCATGGCGCGGTTGTCGAGGATCACTTCGTCGAGCCCTGCGCCGTGGTCGCGCAACGCCCGGGCGATCGGATCGCGCTCGCCGGGCATGCGGGCCGTCAGGTCGGCCGGCGGCTCGGCGTCGAAGGCCAGCCGACGGATCTGTTCCCAGCGCTCCATGACCTGCTGAGCATCGGCGCGCAGCACCTCCAGCACGGCGCCCGCCGCAGCAGTGCGCAGCACGATGCCGCCTGCGAGCAGGTCCTCGACATGGCCGCGCAGGCGTTCGCGCTCGCTTTCGCCTTCGATGCGTCGCGAGAAGCCGATGCCCGAACCGACGGGATGGTAGACGAGGTAGCGGCCGGTCACGGCGAGGTTCATCGACAGCCGCGGTCCCTTCTCGCCCTCGGTATCGTTGCGCACCTGGACCAGCAGCGGTGCGCCGAGCGGCGGCCAATCGTCGATGCCAGCACGATCGTCGGCGCGCAGAAAACCCGACCGGCCGATGCCGATATCGACGAAGGCGGCGTCGAGATCGGGCATGACGCGCTCCAGGCGCCCGAGGAAGATGCTGTCGGCATGCGAGGGCCGATCGCGGCGTACGATGCGCAACTCGACCAGTCGGCCCTCCGCCACCAGCGCCATCAGGAAGGCGTTGGGCAAAACCTGGCAGATCAGGCGATCGACGCGGCTCACGATGCAGCCTTCAAGAGGCTCACGGTTTCGAACAGGGGCAGGCCCACCACGTTGCTGTAGGAGCCGGACAGGAACGACACGAAGCACGCCGCCCGGCCCTGGATCGCGTAGCCACCCGCCTTGCCGCGCCATTCCTCGCTCGCCACATAGTCGTCGATCTCCGCCGGCGTCAGCCGCTTGAAACCGACGGTCGTCTCGACCAGGCGCGTCCGCACCGTTCCGCCCGGCATGGCGACGGCGATACCACCCAGCACGCGATGGCGGCGGCCCGACAGCAGCGCCAGGCAGGCCCGGGCCTGTTCATCCGTCTCGGCCTTGGGCAGGATGCGCCGGCCGCAGGCCACGACGCTGTCGGCCGCCAGCACCAGCGCGCCGCGATGGCGTCCCGCGACACCGGCGAGCTTGGCCTTGGCCATGCGCAGGGCATAGTGGCGCGGCAGCTCGTGCGGTTCGGGAGTCTCGTCGATGTCGGAGGGTTCGATGACGGCCGGCTCGATGCCGACCTGACGCAACAGGTCGAGCCGGCGCGGCGAGGCGGAGGCGAGAACGAGCGGCGGGATCGCGCGCGTTTGGATCGAAGGGGCGCTCAACGCCTACTTGAAGCGGAAGGTGATGCGGCCCTTGGTCAGGTCGTACGGCGTCATCTCGACGGTGACGCGGTCGCCTGCCAGCACGCGGATGCGGTTCTTGCGCATCTTGCCCGACGTGTGGGCAAGGATCGTGTGGTCGTTGTCGAGCTTCACTCGGAACATCGCATTGGGCAGCAGTTCCGACACCACACCGGTGAATTCGATCAGATCTTCTTTGGCCATCCGGCCTCCGGACTGGGAACACGGGGTAACGAGGCGCCGGAAAATGGGCTTCAGGCAGGGTTTAGTCAACTGCGACCCGGGGGATCGATCGCGCGATCCGAGGCCGCGTGGCGGGCCTTCTCAGCAACGCGCGCCTCCCCTATACAGGGCACGACTGCGGACGCCCGGGGAAGGAAGGACCAGTCGTTATGAATGCACGGCTAACCTGCGGCCTCGCGGCCGCCCTGATCCTGGCTTCGGGATACGGCTTGGCGCAAACGCCGTCCAGCCAGCCCGCAGCCGCCGCGCCGGCGGCATCGCCGGCCGCGAGCGGTCCCAAGATCATCGGCGTGCCGACCACGCGACGTTATTCGACGGCGCTGATCGTGATCAATGCCAAGAGCGGCCGCCTCGATGGCGACAAGCTGGTGCTCGACGGCGTGCAGCCGACCGCGACCCTGTTCACCAGCCGGCCGGTGCGCACGGTCGGCCACATGGCGACACCGGAGATGGCCGAGCTGTGGCGCACCGGCAGCTTCGCCAAGGACCCACCCAACGCCACCGCCTCGGTGTTCGCCAAGGATGGCTCGTCGGTCGCCGACATCGTGGTCGTGCTGAAGACGGCCAAGCTCGACGGCGACAAGCTCACCTTCGACGTTCATGTCCTGGAAGGAAGCCTCGGCAAGGCCGATGGTCCCACCTCGGTGTTCATCGACACGATATGGTTCGGCGTCGGCTCCAACGGCTTCACCTACTACGGCAAGAGCCAGACCACGGGCGGCGAGACGCCGGCGATCGGCGATCCGCACGGCACCAGCACCTTCTCCGGCTGGTCCAATCCCTCGCCGACCCATCCCTATGTGCCGCCGCCGCGCGACATGGGACCGGCAACGGCGCCGCCGCCACCGGATTACGATCCGCGCTATCAGCGGCAATTCAATCAGCCGACCTGCGGCAAGCCCCCGCTGCTGCCCTGCTACTGAGGCCCGCCATGAACCGCACCCGCTTGCTGGCGCTGCTCGCCCCAGCCATTGCCGCCCTGGCACTCGCCGGCACCAACATCTCTCCTGCCCTGGCGCAGACCGCCGCGGCCCCGCCCAAGATCATCGGCCAGCCGCAGCAGCCGCGCGTCGTGCCGTCGATGATCGTGCTCAACGCCAAGGGCGCCAAGCTGCAGGGCGGCAAGCTCGTGCTCGAGGGCGTGGCGCCCAACGCCATCGTCTTCGCCGACCGGCCGGTGCGTTCGGCCGGCCATGCCCTCACGGCGCATCTGATCGAGGAGTGGAGCGGCAGCGCACCCGACAGTTTCGCCAAGACACCGCCCAATGCCACGGTGTCGGTGCTGATGAAGGCCAAGGCCGCGGTCGTCGACGCCGTGGTCGTGCTCAAGGCGCCCAAGCTCGAAGGCGATCGCCTGACGTTCGACGTCGACGTGCTGGAGGGCGACCTTGTCGGCGGCGACGGTGCGGCCTCGGTGTTCATGGACATCATCGACCTGCCGGTGGCGCGGCGCACCGGGCACCGCGGCGCCTGGTACCACGGCTCGCACTGAGCGTCAGACCGACGGACCGGCCGGCGCGCCGAATCGCGTCTTCAAGCGCAGCGCAAGCTGGTCGCGCAGGCGGCGGTAGGCGTCGAGCCGCATCTCGCGCGAGCCCTCGACCGCGCTGGGATCGGGCACCGGCCAGTACTCGACCTCGGCGGCGGTGCCGCGCGTGAACTCCAGCGCCTGGTGATGCGCCTCGGGCGACAGGGTGACGATGAGATCGAACGAACGCGGGTCGACGTCGCCGAAGGTCTTGGCGGTGTGGCGGTGCACGTCGATGCCGACCTCGTCGAGCGCCGCCGCGACGAACAGATCGACGGCGCTCGCCCGCACGCCCACCGAGTCGATGTAGGCCGCCTGACCATACAGGCGCTTGGCCAGCGCCTCGGCCATCGGCGAACGCACCGAGTTCTCGCTGCAGGCGAACAGCACGCTGGCGGGCAGACCGATCATCCTGGGCGCCGGCTCACAGCTTGATATGGAGGGCGCAGATCAGGGTGAACAGACGCCGCGAGGTGTCGTGGTCGACCTCGACCTTGCCGGCGAGCCGCTCGCGCAGCAGCTCGGAACCCTCGTTGTGCAGGCCGCGCCGACCCATGTCGAGCGCCTCGATCTGCGAGGGGCTGAGCTTCTTGATGGCGTTGTAGTAGCTCTCGCAGATCAGGAAGTAGTCCTTCACCACCTTTCGGAACGGCGTCAGCGACAGCACGATGTCGCGCAGCTTGCTGTCTTCGCCGTCACGCACGTCGAATACCAGGCGCTGTTCGTAGAGGCCGAGCCGCAGGCGATAGGGACCGGCCTTGCCGCCGACCAGGGAGAAGTCGTTCTGCTCGAGCAGGTCGAACATCGCCACGGCGCGCTCGTGCTCGACCTCGGGCGTGCGGCGGGCGACCGAATCCTCGTCCAGCACGATGTCGACGATGCGGCGCCGCTGCGGCATGGTCGGTCTCAGCCGCGACGATTGAGCCGGATCGACACCGATCGGCCGTGCGCACCGAGGCCCTCGGCTTCGGCGAGCGCCAGCGCCGCCGGTGCCAGCGCCGCCAGCGCCTGCGGCGTGCACGACACCAGCGACGTCCTCTTCAGGAAGTCGGCGACGCCGAGCCCGCCGGAGAAGCGCGCCGCGCGCGAGGTCGGCAGCACGTGGTTGGTGCCGGCGACATAGTCGCCGATCGCCTCGGGCGTATGGCGGCCGATGAAGATCGCGCCGGCATGGCGAATGCGCGCCGCCAGCGCCTCGGCGGCTGCCGCTTCCATCGCGAGCTCGACATGCTCGGCGGCGATTCGATCGACGATCGGCGCGGCGCCGGCGAGATCGGGCACCAGGATGATGCAGCCGTTGTCGCGCCAGCTCGCACCCGCGATGTCGGCGCGCGCCAGGCTCGCGAGCTCGGTCACGACGGCGCGCGCGACGGCGTCGGCAAAGGCCGCATCGTCGGCGATCAGCACCGACTGCGAGGATGCGTCGTGCTCGGCCTGCGACAGAAGATCGGCGGCGATCCAGGCGGGATCGTTGTCGCGGTCGGCCACGACCAGGATCTCCGACGGCCCGGCGATCAGATCGATGCCGACCTGGCCGAACACCAGGCGCTTGGCCGCCGCGACATAGGCGTTGCCCGGCCCGGTGATCTTGTCGACCGGCACGATCGATGCCGTTCCGTAGGCCAGTGCGGCGACCGCCTGCGCGCCGCCGATGCGCCAGATCTCGTCCGCGCCGGCGATCTCGGCCGCCAGCATGACCAGGGGATCGAGCGCGCCGCCCGGTGTCGGCACGACCATGACGACGCGCGACACGCCCGCCACCTTGGCCGGCACGATGTTCATCAGCACCGACGAGGGATAGGCGGCCGTTCCGCCCGGCACGTAGACGCCGACCGAGTCGATCGGCCGATAGCGGGCGCCGAGTCGCGTGCCGGTGGCGTCGGTGAACTCGACATCCTTGGGCAAGAGCGCGCGATGGAAATCCTCGATGCGCTTGGCGGCGAAAGCCAGCGCCTCGCGCTGCGCGGTCGGCACCTTGGCCGCGGCGGCGCGACGCTCGGCATCGCCGATCCGCAGGCTTGCCATGTCGGGCGCAGCCCAGTCGAACTTGCGCGTATGGTCGAGCACCGCGGCATCGCCGCGGGCGCGCACGTCGGCCACGATGTCGGCTACGACGCGGTCGACGTTGCTCTCGCTGTCGCGGTTGCGCTGCAGGAAGGCGGAGAACTCGCTCTCGAACCCCGGCGCGCCGGCGTCGAGCCGTCTAGGCGGCACGGGCGATCTCGCGGAAGCGATCGACCCAGCGCCCGATCCGCTCGGGCTGGGTTTTTAGCGCGGCGCGATTGACGATGAAGCGCGACGTGATGTCGGCGATGTGCTCGATCTCGACCAGGCCGTTCTCCTGCAACGTGCGGCCGGAGTCGACCAGGTCGACGATGCGGTGGCTGAGGCCGAGCGATGGTGCGAGCTCCATGGCGCCGGACAGCTTCACGCACTCCGCCTGCACGCCGCGCGCGGCAAAGTGGCGGCGCGTCACCTCGGGATACTTGGTGGCGATGCGCACGTGACTCCACCGCCGGGGATCGTCGCTGCCCGCCATCTCCGCCGGCTCGGCCACGGCGAGCCGGCACTTGCCGATACCGAGGTCGATCGGCGCATAAATCTCCGGATAGTCGAACTCCATCAGCACGTCGGCGCCGGCGATGCCCAAGTGCGCGGCACCGAACGCGACGAAGGTCGCGACGTCGAACGAGCGCACGCGGATGATGTCGAGATCGGCGTGGTTGGTCGTGAAGCGGAGCTGGCGGGCATCGGGATCGGCGAAGGCCGGCTCGGGCTCGATGCCGGCGCGCGCGAACAGCGGTGCGGCTTCCTTGAGGATGCGCCCCTTGGGCAACGCCAGGATAAGCTTCTCGTTGGCCTCGCCGGACACGACGTTGCTCCAGGACCTATTCGACAGGATGAGCGGGCTTCCACGGGGTCGGCCAGGGCTCCCCGACATCCCCCAAATGGCATGCGAGCCGGCCGATTTCCAGCCGTATGGCGCGGTCTGCGGCGAAGCGCAACGTGACCGACTTGGGGTCGTCCTGCGCCACCGCCAGGAGCTCGAGCATGCGGTCGGGATCGCCGAGCGGGATGCGTTGGTGACGAACCCCTGCCACCTCGTTGAAAACCAAGGCGGAATGGGTGCGCGAGTAGGGCGTGTCGACCGTCGGGTCGGCCTCCCAACGGAACCGGTTCAAAAGCAGAACGAAGCGCTTCTCGGCCTTGAAGTGCACGCAATCGCGCACCGCCACCAGCGCGTCCTGGACCGCCGCCGAGATCACGCCGAGATCGTCGGCGTCGAGCGCCGACAGCTGGAGCTTGTCCGTCATCCTTTCAAGCGCTCGACGTCGGCGCCGCAAGCGGCGAGCTTCTCCTCGAGCCGCTCATAGCCGCGGTCGAGATGGTAGAGGCGGTTGATGGTGGTGGCGCCCTCGGCGGCAAGGGCGGCGATGGCGAGCGACACCGAGGCGCGCAGGTCGGTCGCCATGACCTCGGCGCCGCGCAGCTTGGGGACCCCGCGCACCAGCGCCGATTCGTGGTGGATGGTGACGTTGGCGCCCATGCGCGACAGCTCGGGGACGTGCATGAAGCGGCTCTCGAACACCGTCTCGGTGATCATCGCCGCACCCTCGGCGCGCGTCATCAGCGCCATCATCTGCGCCTGCAGGTCGGTCGGGAAGCCGGGATAGGGCTCGGTCATGACATCGACGCCGCGCAGCGCGCCGTTGGTGCGATGCACGCGCAGGCCGCGCTCGGTCTTCTCCAGCGTCACGCCGGCGGCCCGCAAGGTCTGCGCCGCGGTCTCGATGAGGTCGAGCCGGCCACCGACCAGCTCGACGTCGCCCGCCGTCATCGCCACCGCCATGGCGTAGGTGCCGGTCTCGATGCGGTCGGGGATGACGCGATGCGAGGCCTCGCCGAGCGACGGCACGCCCTCGATGGTGAGCGTCTCGCTGCCGATGCCGCGCACCGGCACGCCCATGCTCACCAGGCATTCGGCGAGGTCGGTGATCTCGGGCTCGCGCGCGGCGTTGTCGAGCACGGTGGTGCCCTTGGCGAGCGCCGCCGCCATCATCAGGTTCTCGGTGGCGCCGACCGACACTTTGGGGAAGGTGTAGCGCGCGCCGCGCAGCCCCTTGGGCGCCCGGGCGACCAGATAGCCGCCGTCGATGTCGATCTCGGCGCCCATCGCCTTGAGGCCCGCGATGTGCAGATCGACCGGCCGCGCGCCGATGGCGCAGCCGCCGGGCAGCGACACCCGCGCCTCGCGCTCGCGCGCAAGCAGCGCGCCCAACACCAGCACCGAGGCACGCATCTTGCGCACGATGTCGTAGGGCGCCGTCGTCGAGGTGATCTTGGCCGCCTGCAGCGACAGCGTCGTGCCGTGGGCATGACCGTTCTCGCCCGGCGTCGCCGTCACCTCGACGCCGTGCTGGCGCAGGAGCTGGATCATGGTGGTGATGTCGGCGAGCCGCGGCACGTTGTGCAGCGTGAGCTTGCGGTCGGTCAGCAGCGCTGCGACCATCAAGGGCAGCGAAGCGTTCTTGGAGCCGGAGATGCGGATCTCGCCCTTGAGCTGGCGGCCGCCGGTGATGCGGAGTCGGTCCATCGCCTTCCCCTTCAGATTCGCGGCAGGGTGACGCCGCGCTGGCCTTGATACTTGCCGGCCTTGTCGCGGTAGGAGACCTCGCAGGGCTCGTTGCCCTGCAGGAACAGGAACTGGCAGGCGCCCTCGTTGGCGTAGATGCGAGCCGGCAGGGGCGTGGTGTTGGAGAATTCCAGCGTGACGTGGCCCTCCCACTCCGGTTCGAGAGGTGTCACGTTCACGATGATGCCGCAGCGCGCATAGGTCGACTTGCCGACGCAGATCACCAGCACGTCGCGCGGGATGCGGAAATACTCGACCGTGCTCGCCAGCGCGAAGGAATTGGGCGGGATGATGCAGACGTCGGTCGTGCGATCGACGAAGGAGTTGGCGTCGAAGCGCTTGGGATCGACCACCGCCGAATCGACGTTGGTGAAGATCTTGAAGCTCGAGCCGACGCGCGCGTCGTAGCCGTAGGACGACAGCCCGTAGGAGATCACGCCGTCGCGCTTCTGGCTGTCGACGAAGGGCTCGATCATGCCCTTGTCCTGCGCCATGCGACGAATCCAGCGATCGGAGAGGATGGTCATTTGCGGGGGCTGCCTGGGGGCTCTATTTCAGGTTTGGCGCCCTTTTGCTGGGCGCGCGCCTGGGCCTTACGCCGCTTGAGGTTCGCGCGCAAGGCGGCAGCCAGCCGCGCGGTTCGATCGTCCTTTTCGGGATCGGTCTTGGAGGGGGCGGCCATGAAAGAAGGATACACCATTTGACCGCCATGCTGCGCACACCCGACCGCCGGTTCGCCGGCCTTCCCGACTGGCCCCACGCGCCACACTACTTCGAGCGGCCGGACGGACTTCGCCTGCACTACGTCGACGAAGGGCCGCGCGATGCCAGGACCTTCCTCTGCCTGCACGGCCAGCCGACCTGGAGCTACCTTTACCGGCGCATGATCCCGGTCTTCACCGCGGCCGGCCATCGCGTCGTGGCGCCCGACTTCCTGGGCTTCGGCCGGTCCGACAAACCGATCGACGAGGCGGTCTATACCTTCGACTTCCATCGCCGGACGCTGCTCGCGCTGATCGCGGCGCTGGACCTCAGGAACATCGTGCTGGTGGTGCAGGACTGGGGCGGCTGTCCGGCGTCAGGACCACTGATACAGATTTGACGTCTTGAGGAAGAGAGGATTTCCGGCTCATCGTTAACCTGAGGGGAACGAGATGAGACAGAAATCTGTGACACCGAGTTCGCCGTCCGAGCGA
>VGCQ01000174.1 GCA_016870055.1 Alphaproteobacteria bacterium
TTGCCTGGGAAGGCAAGTCCGCCCGGCCCGTCGTCATCGGGCCGGTAGTAGACGTTGGCATAGTGCAGTGCGAACACGGTGTGGGTGAAAGCCCACGACAAGGCGACGGTCAATCCCGTGACGACGATGCCGAACACGAGCGACTGGCCCGGTGCCTTGAGCAACGGCAGCTCGACGGCAATGCCCACGAAGCTCGCCGAAGCGGCGGTCACCACCAGAATCAGAATGGTCCAGTCGCCGACATCGTTGAGGGCCGCGTGGTCGTGGCAGTCCTCGACCGTCGAGTGCGAGATCATCCACATGATCGATCCGATGTAGAGAGCGGCTGTCAGATCCCAGGCGAGGATGAAGCGCAGTGCCAGGCCATGCTCGGTCGGCAGCAGCGCGAAGAGAACCAGCCCGGCTGCCGACGCTGCCAGAAGGCGACGCCGGCCGACGACAAAGCGGACGACGAAACGAAAGACCCGCCAATCGCGGAAGCTGCCGGTAGCCATCGCCTCCCCCTTTCTCGCACTCTGCCATTTCGGCGCGGTGACGCAATCGGTGTAGTGTCGGCAGGCAAAGTCCTCGTGAGGCCATTCATGCTGTTCCATGCGCTCGACCTCGGCGCCACCTTCGTCTTCGCCATCAGCGGCGCCACACAGGGCGTGCGCCATCGGCTCGATCTGTTCGGCGTGCTGGTCGTGGCGTGGGCCGCAGGCGTCGCCGGCGGCATCGCGCGCGACCTGCTGATCGGCGCCACGCCGCCTGCGGCCATCGTCGAGTGGCGCTACCTCGCGGCGGCCATGGCGGCAGGCTTCCTCGCCTTCTTCGCTTCCAACCTCATCGATCGCCTGAAGACGCCGGTGCTCCTGTTCGATGCCGCAGGGCTCAGCTTGTTCGCCGTCGTCGGTACCCAGAAGGCACTGGAGTGGGGCATGGGCCCGATCATGTCGGCCATCCTGGGCATGATCACCTGCATCGGCGGCGGCGTCGCCCGCGACCTGCTGACCCGCCAACTGCCAGTCGTGCTGTACGGCGAACTCTACGCCGTGGCGGCTCTGGCCGGGGCGGGTTCCGTCACCCTGGGTTTCTGGCTCGGCCTTCCTCCTTGGCCGGTCATCGCCTTCGGCGCAGCATTGTGTTTTTTCCTACGGCTGATGGCGCTCTATCGCGGCTGGAAGCTGCCGATCGCCGCTACTAACAGTGAGTCTTCCAAAGAAACTTAGAAAGTTTCAAAGCTATATCGAAGCTTGGCGAACGAGCCGGTCTTGCCGGTCCTCTGGGCGACCGCTAAACACACGGCCGTCATTTGTCACAAGCCGATTGGGGGAAAAGGCAGCATGGCGACGAAGAAGAAGGCCAAAGCGCCGACCACCCGACCGCAGCCGGCGTCGGCCAACAGGTTGAACGGCAGGGCGATTTCCGCCCGTGGCAGCGGCACGCCCGAAGCCCGCGACACCGCGCGCTTGCTGCTCAAGATCGAAGCCATCCACTGCCGGCCGGAAAACCCCTACATCTTCACGTCGGGTCGCGCGAGCCCGGTCTACATCGACTGCCGCAAGCTGATCTCCTATCCCGAAGCGCGCGCCAAGATCATGAGCCACGCGCTGAAGATGATCGGCAAGCAAATCGGCTGGAGCAAGATCGACGCCGTCGCCGGCGGCGAGACCGCCGGCATTCCTTTCGCCGCCTTCCTTGCGGCGCTCGCCAAGAAGCCGATGATCTACGTGCGCAAGCAGCCCAAGGGCTTCGGTCGCATGGCGCAGATCGAAGGCGACCTCAAGCCCGGCAAACGCGTGCTGCTGGTCGAGGATCTCGCCACCGATGGCGGCAGCAAGCTGGTCTTCATCGAGGCGCTGAAGAAGGCCGAAGCCAAGGTCAGCGACTGCTTCGTGATCTTCCACTACGGCATCTTCCCGCAGAGCGTCGAGATGCTGGCCGCCGCCGGCGTCAAGCTGCACGCGCTCGCGACCTGGTGGGATGCGCTCGAAGCAGCGCAGAAGCACAAGTACTTCGACGAACGCGGGCTTGCCGAAACCCACGCCTTCCTCGAAGCCCCCGAGCAGTGGTCGGCCAACCACGGTGGCCGCCCACCCGCGCCGCGGCCGATGCTGGGCCGCTGACCCGGCACACCGCATTGCTGTAGCGCCCATCAGCCATTGCCTCGTGCTACGGGCGGTGCGACCTTGGCGACGATGACCTGTCGTCTCGTCTTGCTCGTCCTGGCCCTTGTCGCCCTCGTCAACCCTGCCCGCGCCAAGGACGAGCTGGTCGTCGGCATGACCCAGACGCCGACCACCTGGAACCCGCTGATCAGCGCCATGCTGGCCAAGTCGCTGATCAACAACATGACGGCGCGGCCGATGACGGCATGGAATGCCGACTGGCAGCTGGTCTGCCTAGTGTGCATGGAACTGCCGAGCATCGAGAACGGCAAGGCGCGCGTGGTCGACCTGGCCGACGGCAAGAAGGGCATGGAGATCGACGTCGAGATGCGCGACATGCGCTGGGGTGACGGCACGCCGGTCACTTCCCGCGACGTCGCCTTCACCCTCGAAGTCGGCCGTCATCCGCTGGCCGGCGTCACCGCCTCGGAAAGCTTCAAGCGCATCATCAAGTTCGACGCCAAGGACGACCGTCGCTTCACCATGACGATCGACCGCGTCACCTTCGACTACAACAGCCTGGGGCTGACGCTGCTGCCGGCGCATATCGAGAAGCCGATTTTCGACTCCAACCCCGCCGAATACCGCAACAAGACGGCATTCGACACCAACTCGACCAACCCCGGGCTCTATTTCGGCCCCTACCGCGTCGTCGAGGTGGTGCCCGGCAGCCGCGTCGTGCTCGAGCGCAATCCGACCTGGACGGGCGAGAAACCGTACTTTCGGCGCATCCTCGTGCGCATCATCGAGAACACGGCAGCACTCGAAGCCAACTTCTTGTCGGGCAATGTCGACTACGTCCTGGGCGAGCTCGGGCTCTCGCTCGACCAGGTGCTGGCTTTCGAGAAGCGTCATCGCGACAAGTACGACTTCATCTACAAGCCGGCGCTGATCTACGAGCACATAGACACCATGCTCGACAACAAGCTGCTCGACGACCGCCGTGTGCGCCAGGCCATCCTGATGGCAATCGACCGTCGGGCGATCTCCGAAAAGCTGTTCGAGGGCAAGCAGCCCATCGCCGATGGGCCGATCAGCCCGCTCGACCCGATGTTCAGTCCGGGTGCACGGCGATACCCCTACGATCCCGCCCAGGCACGCAAGCTGCTCGACGAGGCGGGCTTCGCCGAGATCAGGAACGGCGTGCGCCACAGCGCCAAAGGCGAACGGCTCGCGCTCGAGATCACGACGACCGCCGGCAATCGCGTGCGCGAACTGGTGGCGCAGGTCATCCAAAGCCAGCTCCGCCAGGTCGGCATCGAGCTGCGCATCAAGGCCGAGCCGCCGCGCGTCTTCTCCGAAGGTCTGAGCCGCCGCCAGTTCTCGGCGCTGGCGATGTACGCTTGGGTGCAGCGGCCGGAGGGCGTGCCGCGCTCGATCCTGCATTCCAAGGAGATTCCGTCGGCCGACAACGGCTGGAGCGGCCAGAACTATCCGGGCTATCGTAACGCCGAGATGGATGCCGCCCTCGACGCCGCCGAACGGGAGATCGACCCGGCCAAGCGCCGCGCCTTGTTCGCCGATATCCAGCGCATCCACGCCGACGACCTGCCGGTGCTGCCGCTGTTCTTCCGCGTCGATCCCTTCGTCATGCCCAAGCAGCTGAAGGGGGTGGTGCCGACCGGCCATCTCAACGGCTCGACCTTGTGGGTCGAGCAGTGGCGCTGGGAGAACTAAGTGGTCTTACGCAGCTCAGACCTCGAGGTCGCCATCGTGACGATGAGCGGGCCTGGAAGTCCGCGTTCTCCTTGACCCGCTATCTCGCGAGCCGGGCGGTCCAGGCCACCATCACGCTCGTGCTGATGAGCTTCGTGGTCTACCTGCTGATCGGCCTGATGCCGGGCGATCCGATCGACCTGATGATCGCCGCCGACCCCAATATGACCAGCGAGGACGCTGCCCGCCTGCGCGCCCTCTACGGCCTCGATCGGCCGCTGGTCGAGCGCTACCTTGCCTGGGCGGCGCAGGCGCTGCAGGGGAATTTCGGCTACTCGCGCTCGTTCGGTCAGCCTGTGCTGGCGGTGCTGTGGCCGCGCCTTCTCAACACCTTCGTGTTGGCGGCTCTGGCCTTCGCCATCGCTGTGGCAATCGCTCTGCCGCTCGGCATCTGGGCGGCATCGCGGCCGCGCAGCCGCGTCGACTATCTGATCAACCTCCTGTGCTTCGCCGGCATCTCGACCCCGCCGTTCTGGCTGGCGCTGCTCTTGATCACCCTGTTCGCCGTGACCCTGGGCTGGCTGCCGGCCGGCGGTCAGGCCGACATCCGGCCGAACACACCGCCGCTTGCCGCCCTGGCCGATCGGCTGCGCTATCTCGTCCTGCCGGTCGCCACCCTGGCGCTGATTCAGATCGGTAGCTACACGCGCTTCATGCGCGGCGCCATGATCGAGGCGCTGCGCCAGGATTATGTCCGCACGGCACGCGCCAAAGGCGTACCCGAGGGCGGCGTGCGCTGGCGGCACGCCTTCGGCAATGCGCTGGCGCCTGTCCTCACCATCCTCGCGCTGTCGTTCGGCGGGTTGTTCTCGGGCGCGCTGATCACCGAAACCATGTTCGCCTGGCCCGGCATGGGCAAGGCGATTTACCAGGCGATCCTCGACAACGACTACAATCTCGCCCTGGTCGGCCTGCTGATCGCCACGCTCGCCACCATGCTGGGCAACCTGCTGGCCGACCTCGCCTACGCCTGGGTCGATCCGCGCGTGTCGATCGCCTGACCGCCATGATCGTCTCTGCCAGCCCCCGCCGCCTGGTCCTCACCCGCTTCGCCCGCCATCGACTGGCGGTCGCATCGCTGGCCTTTCTCCTCGTCCTGCTCGCCCTGTCGCTCGCCGCCCCCTGGATCGCCGAGTGGCGTGGCGTCGACCCCACCGCGACCGACCTTTTCCGCCGCTTCGAGCCGCCGTCGGCGACCCATTGGCTCGGCACCGACGATCTCGGCCGCGACCTTTTCCAGCGCCTGCTCGATGGCGGCCGGGTGTCACTGCTGGTCGGCATCTCCGGCGCGCTGCTGTCGGCGCTGATCGGCGCGCTGATCGGCGTCGTGGCCGGTTATCTCGGAGGCCGACTCGACGCGCTGCTGATGCGACTGACCGATGGCGTGATCGCCCTGCCGCTACTACCGCTCTTGATCGTGCTGGCCGCAATCGATCCGCGCAAGCTCGGCGTACCCGACGAGATCGCCTACTCAGAGACCTTCTCGCTCTACCGCATCGTCGTGATAGTGGCCCTCACCGGCTGGACCACGGTGGCGCGCCTGGTGCGCGCCGAGACCCTGTCGCTCAAGGCACGTGATTTCACGCGTGCCGCCCAGGCGCTGGGCGCGCGGCCCCAGCGCATCATGTTCCGCCACATCCTACCCAACGCCGCGGGCTCGCTGGTCGTCGCCACGACGCTGTCGATCGGCGGGCTGATCCTTCTCGAATCGACCCTGTCGTTCCTCGGTCTCGGTACCCAGCCACCAGCGGCGAGCTGGGGCAACATGCTGACCGGCGCGCAAGAACTCCTGCAGCTTGCGCCCACGCTCGCGCTCCTGCCCGGCCTTTTGATCTTCGTCACGGTCATTGCCTTCAACTTCCTGGGCGACGGGCTGCAGGACGCGCTCGATCCGCGCAGTGAACGACGGCTATAAGGACATTCATGGACAACGCCCTCCTGACCAGGTTCGTCGAGACTTTCTGGGACGATGCCATCCTCCCGTCGATCACCGACTACATCCGCATCCCCAACAAGTCGCCGGCCTTCGATCCCAAATGGGACGAGCACGGCTACATGGACGATGCGGTCAAGCTGATGGCGGGTTGGGCACGCAGCCACCTCGGCGCTTTCGCCGGCGCCACGCTGGAGGTGGTCCGCCTGCCCGGCCGCACACCGCTCATCTTCATCGACGTCCCCGGCGACGGCTCTGACACCGTCCTGCTCTACGGCCACCTCGACAAGCAACCCGAGATGAAAGGCTGGGCCGAGGACCTCGGTCCGTGGAAGCCTGTCCGCAAGGGCGACAAGCTGTATGGCCGCGGCGGCGCCGACGACGGCTATGCGATCTATGCCTGCTTCGCCGCCTTGCTGGCCCTGCGCGAGCAAACGGTGCCGCGCGCCCGCTGCGTCATCATGATCGAGGGCTGCGAGGAGTCCGGTAGCTACGACCTGCCCTACTACGTCGATCATCTCGCGCTGCGCATCGGCCGACCGTCGCTGGTGGTCTGTCTCGACTCGGGCTGCGGCGACTGGGACCGGCTGTGGCTCACCACCTCGTTGCGCGGCATCGCCGCCGGCACGCTCACCGTGCGCGTGCTGACCGAGGGCGTGCACTCGGGCGACGCCTCGGGCATCGTGCCGTCGTCCTTCCGCATCGCGCGGGGGCTCTTGTCGCGGCTGGAAGACGAAGCGACCGGCGCGATCAAGCTGTCCGACCTCTATGTCCAGATCCCGCCGCAGCGGATCGAGCAAGCCAAGCAGGCGGCGCGTGTGCTGGGCGAGCAAGTCCACACCAAATTCCCCTTCGCCGGCTCGACCCGGCCGATGGCCGACGATCTCGGCGAGATGGTGTTGAACCGTACCTGGCGGCCGCAGCTCGCCGTGGTCGGCATGGACGGCTACCCCGCGCCGGCCGATGCCGGCAACGTGCTGCTGCCCTTCACGACCGCCAAGCTCAGTCTGCGCACGCCGCCGACGCTCGACGCCAAGGCCGCCGTGCAGGCGATGAAGCAGGTGCTCGAAGCCGACCCGCCGCATGGCGCCGAGGTCGTCTTCGACGGCCGCGAGGGTGAGAGTGGCTGGAACGCCCCACCGCTCGCGCCGTGGCTCGAGACGGCGGTCGCCGAGGCTTCGCGGCAGGCATTCGGCCAGCCCGCCGCCTATATGGGCGAAGGCGGCTCGATCCCGTTCATGGGCATGCTGGGCAAGAAGTTTCCCGACACCCAGTTCGTCATCACCGGCGTGCTGGGGCCACACTCCAACGCTCACGGCCCCAACGAGTTCCTGCACATCCCGACCGGCAAGCGCGTCACCGCAGCAGTGACGCATCTCATCGCGGCGCACCACGTGCGGGCCAAGGCCTAGCCCGAGGTCATGGCGCGGGCTCGACGCATCGTCATCTGCGGCGGCGGCGCGATCGGCGGCGCCATCGCCTACTTCCTGAGCCGCCGCGGCGCGCTCCCCATCGTTGTCGAGCGCCACGAAGTCGGCGGCGCCGCCTCGGGCAAGTCGGGCGGTTTCCTGGCGCTCGACTGGTGTCGCGGCAGTTCGCTCGACCGGTTGGCGCGGCGGAGCTTCTCGCTGCATGCCGAGCTCGCCGAGACGTTGGGCAATCCTTGGGGGCATCGCCGGCTCACGACCTACAGCGGCTATGCCATTGCAGGCGACGACACCGCCGGACCAAGCGCACGGCGGTGGCTTTCGGACAGCGTGGCGATCACCGGACGGATCGGCTCGCCACAGACCACAGCCGTGGTCGAGCCGCGCGCCTTCACAAACGGCCTGATGGCGGCGGCGCAGGATCGGGGCGCCGACCTGAAGCGCGGCGCGGTCGCAGCGTTGCTGCGTGGCGCCGACGACGGCGTGCGCGGCGTCGTGCTCGAAGACGGTGAGTGCATCGAGGCCGACGCCGTGGTGGTGGCGCTCGGGCCATGGTCGATCCTGGCGACTGCGTGGCTGCCGCTGCCCGCGGTGTACGGCCTGAAAGGTCACAGTCTGGTCTTCCGCACCGGCGACAGCATTCCAGCCGAGGCGCTGTTCCTGGAGTATCGCGAGCCGAGCGGCGAGGTGCTGACACCGGAACTGTTCCCGCGTGCCGACGGTACGACCTGGGTGTGCGCCGTTTCGGGACGCGGACCGTTGCCGGTCGACCCGGCCCACGTGACCGCCGACGACGGCGCCCACGACCGCCTCGAGGCACTCTGCCGGGCGATCTCGCCGGCGCTTGCCGCCGCCCCGATCGTGGCGCGACAGGCCTGCTTTCGCCCGGTCACCGAGGATGGCCTACCGCTGATCGGCCCGGTGGCTGGAGTTGACGGCGCCTACATCGCGACCGGCCATAGCGTCTGGGGCATGCTGAACGCGCCGGCCACCGGCGAGGCGATGGCCGAGCTGATCCTCGACGGCACGACACGCCACGTCGACCTCGCGCCCTTTGCGGTGAATCGGCTGCAGCCGTTTCGCTTCCCTCATCGACAAACTTCTCCGTGCTGATCCGGGAGGAGATCGGGCGAACGGCATGCCGACAGTTCGTGCGGCTCCATCACTTGACCTCACTGCCCATTGGCCAGCCAGGAAAGTGAGTCCGCGCATGTCGGCTTACAGCGCACCCCCAACGTAGCGCTGCATCGTCGGCCCGAGCAGGCGCACGATCTGCTCACGGTTCATGGCGACCACCGGCGGCACCTTCAGGACATAGCGCGTGACGGCGAGCCCCATGATCTGCGTCGCGACCAGCCCTGCGCGCACCGGCAGCTCCGCTGGCGGCACGACCCGCGCCAGCATCGGCACGACCTGGCCGCCGAAGATGGTGCGGATGGCGTTGGCCGCATCGTCGCTGGAGGCCGCGGCGCGCAGCAGGCTGACTAGGCTGCTGTTGCCGAGCGGTCCCTCCCATACCTCGAGAAAGTGCGCCACCAGCACCGCGCCGCGCCGGCGCTTGGCGATCGTCGTCAGGTCGGGCAGCTTGAGATCGAAAGTCGTCGCCTGGGTGAACAGGCCCTCCTTGCTGCCGAAGTAGCGGATCACCATCGCCGGGTCGATCGCGGCCCGGGCGGCAATGTCGCGCACCGTGGCGCGCTCATAGCCCTGCTCGGCGAACAGCGCCTGCGCCGCCTCGAGGATGGCGGCGCGGGTGCGCAGCGATTTGGCGGTCTTGGCGGCCGTGACAGGCGCTGGCTGGTCGGGCATCGGACATAAATGCCAACACCCGTTGACAAATGCAATCGAAGAGCATAAATCAACAATTGTTGACTTTTAGGAGAACGCCATGCGCCTGCTTCAGCCCGATCGCGCCGCCGCCTTGCTCGGCCTGCGCGCCATGAAGACCATCGCCACTGCCGCCGGCCCGATCGGGCCGGCACAGCGCGCGCTGATGGAAGCGGCGCAGAAGACGATCCTGCACATCCAGGCCGATATCGACGCCCTGCCGTCGATCGCACCCGCCGAGCTGGCGGCCGGCTTCCCGGCCGGAGAGCTGCGGCAGCAATTCACCAACGGCATGCTGGTCATGGCGCTGGCCGACGGCCCACCCCAGCCCGCGGCCATTGCCTCGGTCGAAGCCTTCGCCACGGCCCTCGGCATCTCCGAGCCGGCGCTGGCCGATCTGCGCTTGATGGCCGACGGCCACATGCTGATCGCCAAGCTCGACTTCCTGCGCCGCGGTCACATCAAAGACATCATGCGCAACCAGCTCGAGCAGAAGGGCCCGTTGGGCTTCGCCAAGAGCGTGCTCATGCTACGCGGCGTCATCGAGGATCCCACGCTCGCCGCCCGTTATCGCGCCTGGGAGAAGCTGCCCGAGGGCACGCTCGGCCGCAGCCTGATCGACTTCTACAACAAGCACGGCTTCAGTGTTCCGGGCGAGCGCGGCGGCTTT
>VGCQ01000175.1 GCA_016870055.1 Alphaproteobacteria bacterium
GAGCGGGGGGCGAGAGCGTCGGGCATCGGAACCTCCGGAAGGACATCAACCCTAGCATGATTCACGCCGGTGGCTCTCGGCGCGGCGGAAGCAAGAGACAAAAAAAGCCCGACCACAGATCCGTGGTCGGGCACTCAGGCCTTTTGTCTGTCGGTGAATCCTTAGCATGCGGCGGCGTTGTCATCCAAGCCGGCTTGCCGCCAAACCCCTGCATGCCGGGCGTAGCTGACTTGTGCGATCCGACTACTTGCCGAACTTGTCGAAGGGCGGTCGCAGGAACAACGGCATGCTGACGCCTTTCACTTCCGCCCGGCTGCGCTCGACATCCTTGGTGATGCAGCGCCGCTCCAGCGTGTCGTCCTTGGCGTCGCGCGGACAAAAGCGGACGTTGCTCAGCACGACCTGGACCATCTCCGCGCTCTGGCGGCTGCTTGCGCCGGCCGCTTTCATCTTCTGCAAAGCCTGCTCGAGATCGGCCTGCAAGCCGGCATAGAGGAACGGCACGGTCTCAACCGAACCGCGTAGACAATAGAAGATCAGCGAGCGGTCGTCGGCATAGTCGCGTGCGGCGACCAAGGTCGCCTCGAACTGGGCTCGATCCAAAGCAGCGTGTGCTGTCGTGGCCAACATTGTGCTCGCCAGCACACTCGACGCCACGAGACGACGAACCAAGCTACCCATGGCGATATTCTGCCTGTCGGACGAAATGTTGTCGATGCGCCAGCGGCGTAGGCTGCCTTGCGCCAGATCAAGGCGCCAGCAGCTGCGACATAGGTTCATGAGCGTGTGCACACATTCCTTTTCCGCTGCCCTGCGACCGGCCTGACGGTGCAGGGCCGCCTCGAGACCGAGGAACCGCCAGAGCAGCGCTATGTCGCGCAGGACTGCGCGGCATGCGGCAGCTTGCATCCGGTCAATCCGCGCACCGGCAAACTGATGAGCGAAGAGGTGCCACGCCAGCCGCGACCGCGGTGACGCTACTCTGCCTCCTTGATGCGTTGCTCCAGCAGGCCACGGATGGGCGCGTCGGGCGGCAGCATCGCCAACAGCGTTTTCCAGCGCGCCGCCGCCGCTTTCTTGTCGCCGGCGGCAAAGGACGCGGCACCGAGGTAGAACAGCGCGAGCCCGTTGCGCGGATCGGCCTTCTCCAGCCGCTCGAGCACGGCAACGGCCGGTGGTGACGGCGCCTCGCCGGGTTTCAGCCCACGGACATGCGCCTCGGCCCAATCGGCGAGCAGACGGTCGTCGACCGGCGCCAGGGCGTCGGCCTGGGAATAGGCATCGACGGCACCGGCATGCTCGCCGAGGACCTTCCAGGCGTTGGCGAGCCTGAGCCAACCGCCGCGATCCTGCGGGTTGTCCTTGAGGCGCGCCGCCAGGCCGTCGACCATGCCGCGGATCGCCTGCTGGCGTTGTTCGGGCGTCAGCGTCGCCATCGCCTCCTGCTGCTCGCGCGTGGGCTGAGGCATCGCCGAATCGGCAGGAATGCCGGCGGCACGCGCCACGCGGGCGATCTCGGCCCGCAACACGGGCAGGTAGGGCGCGCCGGCCGGGCTCTTGGCTTCGAGGTCCCGCCAGCGCCGCAACGCCGCCGCGCTGTCGCCTGCCTGAGCCTCGTGCAGCCCGAGATAGTAGAGGGCGCGCGCATCGCCGGGCTGAAGGGCCAGCGCCTTGTTGAAGGCCGCGATAGCGGCTGGCGTCACCGTTCCGTCGGCCTCCAGGGTGAGTGCCTCGCCGAGCGCCGACTGGGCGTCGTGATCGTCCGGCTGGGCTGCCGCCTTGGCGCGCGCTTCGGCCACCAGACGCGGCACGTCGATCGAGCGATCGGCCGGCGGTCGTGTCGCCTCGGCGAAGGGCGCGGCCGGCAGGCCGGGGTGGCCGATCTTCAAGTAGACGCCCAGCGCCAGAAGCGGAATGGCGAGCGCAAGCGCCGGCGGCAGCAGGCGATGCAGGCTCGACGCGGCACTGGCGATGGGCTGGGCGGCATCGGCGGCAGCCAGGACGCGGCGCTCGATCTCCAGTCGCGCGGCCGCGGCATCGGCATCGCCCAGGCTGCCGGCTGCGCGCTCGCGCTCGATCTCGTCGAGCTGGTCGCGGTAGATCGCGAGCTCGCCCTCGAGGCGATCGGTCGAGGTCACCGACGCGCGCAGGAACGGCACGAGCAGCGCACCGACCGTCGCGGTCGTCAGCAGGGCAAGAAGGAACTCCAGCACGACGGTCAGCCGCCGAGCAGGGAGCGCAGCCGTTCGCGCTCCCGCTCACTGAGCGGCGGCGGCGGCGCCGCGACCCGTCGCTGCCGCACCGCGACCAGGATGGCGGCCGAGGCGACCAGCAGCACCAGCGGCGCACCCAGCCAAAGCAGCAACGTGCCGGCCTTGAAGGGCGGCTTCAGCAACACGTAGTCGCCGTAGCGCGCCACCATGTAGTCGAACACCTGGTTGTTGCTATCACCGGCGGCCAGTCGTTCGCGCACGGCGCGCCGCATGTCGCGCGCCACTTCGGCCGCGGAATCGTCGATCGACTGGTTCTGGCAGACCACGCAGCGCAGCGCCTGGCCGATCGCGCGCGCGCGCGCCTCGAGTGCCGGATCCTTCAGCATCTCCGACGGTTCGACCGCGACGGACGGGCTCGTCGCAAGCATCAGGACGGCCATCGCCAACGCAACCCATCGCCGTCCGACGCGGTCTGGGATGGCCGGCGCGATCATTGCTTTGCTTTCAGGAACGGAATGATCACGTCCGTCACGTCCTTCTCGGTGACGGGCCCACGGAAGTGATAGCGCACGATCCCCGTGCCATCGATCAGATAGGTCTCGGGCACACCGCTCAGGCCCCAGTCGAGGCCGGTCTTTCCATCGAAGTCGAGGCCGGCATAGAGGTAGGGATCGCCGAGCTTGGCGAGCCAAGCGCGCGCCTCCTCCGGCTTGTTCTTCCAGGCGATGCCGACGATCACCGCGCCGTCGCGCTGGGCAAGGCGGGTAAACAGCGGATGCTCGGCAAGGCAAGGCGTGCACCAGCTCGCGAAGAAATTCACGATCACCGGCTTGCCGCTGCGCAACAGCGCATCGGTGAGCGGCTTGTCGCCGTCGCGCAGCGCGCGCAGGTCGAGCCGCGGCGCCGGCCGGCCGACCATCACCGAGCCGATCGCCGCGGGGTCGCGGCCGGCCATCAGCGACCAGGCGAGGAACCCCGCCATCAGGGCCAGGCTGGCCAGCGGCAGAAGGAACAGGAGCCGGCGAGTCATGCCGAGCGCGGACCCCGGGTTCCGCCCGTCATGCCGGGACCGGCAGTCCGCGCCCTGAACCGCGTCGGTGCGCCGATTCGCAGCCTGCGGTCGCTCAAGGACACGAAGCCGCCCAAGGCGCACAATGCCGCGCCGAGCCAAATCCACGGCGCCAGGGGGTTGAGGTAAAGCCGGATCACCCAGCCGGTGTTGGGATCGCCTTCGCCCAGCGTGGCGTAGAGGTCGCGCAACAGGTTGGTCTGGATCGCGGTCTCGGCGATCTGGCGGCGCTGGACCACGAACAGCCGACGCTCGGGCTGCAAGGTGGTGAACGGACGACCGCCGGTGGTCACCGCCAGGGTCGCCCGCTCGGCGACATAGTTGGGCCCCTGCACGTTTTCGACGCGTTGGAGGGTGACGTCGTAGCCCGCGATGTGCGTCTTCTCGCCGGGTTTGAGGGTCTCGATCACCTCGAGATGCCAGGCGCCGGTCGCCACCGATCCCAGCACGACGAACCCCAGCGCTCCATGCGCAATGGTCATGCCGATCGCGGCGCGCGGTGTGGCGCGCAGGCGGCGCAGGCTTTCCGGCCATGGCACGCGAGCAAGCCGGATGCGCGAGGCAAACTCGACAATACTGCCGACGATCAGCCAGACGCCGAAACCGAAGGCCACGGCCGCCAGGGTCGAGCGGCTGTCGACGACAGCGGCGGCAACGACGGCGGCCGCGACGGACACGAAAAAGGCCAGGCGAAGTTGCGTCAGCGCCGGCCACAGCTCGGCACGCTTCCAACCCAGGAACGGACCGACACAGAGGGCGGCGAACAGCGGCGCGCACAATGGCACGAAAGTGGCGTTGAAGAAGGGCGGGCCGACCGACACCTTGTTGCCGGTCAGCAGATCGAGAAACAGCGGATAGAGCGTGCCCAGCAACACCGTGACGGCGAGCGTGCACAGCAACAGATTGTTCAGGATCAGCGCGCCTTCGCGGCTGACCGGCTGGAACAGACCGCCGGGCGACAGCTTCGGCGCCCGCCAGGCATAGAGCGCCAGGCCGCCGCCGGTGACAGCGATCAGGAAGCCCAGGATGTAGAGGCCGCGGGCCGGATCCTGGGCGAAGGCATGCACCGAAGTGAGCACGCCGGAGCGCACCAGGAAGGTGCCGAGCAGCGACAGCGAGAAGGCGAGGATGGCGAGCAGGACGGTCCAGCTCTTCAGCGCGTCGCGCTTCTCGACGACGATCGCCGAATGCAAGAGCGCCGTGCCGGCGAGCCACGGCATCAGCGAGGCATTCTCAACCGGATCCCAGAACCAGAAGCCGCCCCAACCGAGTATGTAGTAGGCCCACCACGAGCCTAGGGCGATGCCGAGCGTGAGGAAGCACCACGCCGCCAGCGTCCAGGGGCGCACCCAGCGCGCCCAGGCCGGGTCGACGCGTCCCTCGAGCAGGGCCGCGATGGCGAAGGCGTAGGTCACCGAGAAGCCGACATAGCCGAGATAGAGCAGCGGCGGATGGAAGGCGAGGCCAGGGTCTTGCAGCAGCGGATTCAGCCCGTTGCCGTCGGGCGGCGCCGGCGACAGCCGCTCGAAGGGATTGGAGGTGAACAGCAGGAAGGCGAGGAAGCCCGTGCCGATCAATGCCTGGATGGCGAGCACGCGGGCGCGCAGCGTGTCGGGCAGGTTGGCGCCGAAGATCGCCACGGCGGCGCCGAACAAGGCGAGGATGAGGGCCCACAGCAGCATCGAGCCCTCGTGGTTCCCCCAAACGCCGGTGATCTTGTAGACCAGCGGCTTGGCCGAATGGGAGTTGGCCACGACGTTGACCACGGAGAAGTCGGACGTCACGTAGGCTTGCGTCAGGGCGGCGAAGGCGATGAGCACGAGCAGCGCCTGTGTGAGGGCAGCCGTGCTGCCCAACGCCATCAGCCTGTCGTCGCCTTTGGCGGCGCCGACCAGCGGCAGCGTGCCCTGCACCAGCGCCACCACGAGCGCCAGGATCAGCGCGAAGTGGCCCAGCTCGGGGATCATGTTGCGCCCGCAGCGAACGAAGTGAGCGAGGGTCGCCGGCCAGCGCAAACGATGCTTCGCATCATTTGCGCTCTTTCCATTGTCCGGCTTCCTTGATCGCCTTGGCGACCTCGGGCGGCATGTAGTTCTCGTCGTGCTTGGCCAGCACTTCGCGGGCCACGAACACGCCATCGGGACCGAGCGAGCCCTCGGCCACCACGCCCTGGCCTTCACGGAAGAGGTCGGGCAGCAGGCCACGATAGACGACGGCGACGGTCTTGTGCGTGTCGGTGACGGTGAAGCGCACTTCCTGGCCGGCCTTCTTGACGCTGCCGGCCTCGACCAGGCCGCCGAGCCGGAAGCGGCGGTCGGCTGGGATGGTCTTCTCCGCCACTTGAGTCGGCGAATAGAAGAAGACGAGATTGTCGTTCAGCGCCGTCAAGACCAACGCCGCCGCGACGCCCAGCACGCCGAGCGAACCGACCAGCAGCCACAAACGCTTGCGCTTGGGGGTCACGCGCTGGCGTCCTTGATCCTGCGGTCTCGCGGCCGATCCAAGCCGCGCGCGGCCAGCTCCCGACGGACGCGCCGACGCGCAGCAAGGCTTGCGATCACCAACCCGCCCAAGGCGACCAGCGCCACGGCGTACGACGCCCAGATGAAGACCGCATGGCTCATGGTGGTGGCTTAGCCGAAGTGCGCGGCGGGGAGAAGGCGGCAATTCGGTCACCTCACCAGCTCGTGTGAGCGCCTGTCAGACACTGGGGCGGAATGCGATGAGATCGACCAGATCGATGCCGCGATGGAGCGAACTGGTCGACGCAACGGTCTGTGCCGGTCTGCGCGCAGCTGGGCGCGTGCAGTGAGACGTATTCTCCTGTCCCCGCGGGGACTGGTCTTGTACGAACGCGCGATCCAGATACTGGTGCGGCGGCCGGACGGGCGAACCGGACGATGGTCTGATCTTGCGGATCATTCATGCCGCACGAGATCGGCCTGTCGGCCGATAGCCGTCGTGAATACCGCGCCGGAGATCAGAGCGGCTGATCGGCCGCTTCGAGCCGTCGGCGATCGATTTCGGTTTCGGTGCGCAGCAACACCAGCAGGATGAACAGCATCAGGAACGAAGCCGCCATCCAAAGCAGCGGGATCAGGATCGAGGAATGGATAGCCGGCCCGTCCAGGCGGGTGACCGAGGCCGGCTGGTGCAGCGTGTTCCACCAGTCGACCGAGAATTTGATGATCGGCAGGTTGATCACGCCGACCAGCGCCAGGATGGCGGCGGCGCGGTCGCCGCGGTCGGGGTCGTCGTAGGCGCGGCTGAGCGCGATGTGGCCGAGATAGAGGAAGAACAGCAGCAACATCGACGTGAGACGGGCGTCCCACACCCAGTAAGTGCCCCACATCGGCCGCCCCCACAACGAGCCGGTGAGCAGGCAGATCACGGCGAAGCAGGCGCCGACCGGCGCCGCCGCCCGCGCCATCAGGGCGGCGAGCGGATGGCGCCACACCAGCAGCGAGGCGCCCAACGCCGCCAGCAGGGCATAGCCCACCATGGACAACCAGGCCGAAGGGACGTGCACGAACATGATGCGCACGGTCTCACCCTGCTGATAGTCGGGCGGCGCCTGCACCAGCGCGAGCCACAGGCCGACGCCGAACGCCAGCACGGTGGCGAAGGTGAGGCCCGGCAGCACGCGCTGGCTGAAACGCCGAAAACGCGCCGGGTTGGCGAGGAAGTGCAAATCGGCCATGGCTGTTCTCGTCCGTGCCCGTCCGTTTTTGTCTATTCGCCGGCTTGCCGCAAGGCGGCGGCGATGGCCCACGGTGTGGTCGCCAAGGCGACCAAGGCCAGCGCCGCCAGAATGGCGAGATGGCCGGCAAAGGCCTCGCCAGTGGCTTGCGCTTCGATGGCGCCGGCACCGAAGATCAGGGTCGGCACGCAAAGCGGCAGGGCCAACAAGGCCAGCAAAGCGCCGCCCCGACGCGCGCCCAGCGTGAGCGCCGCCGCCAACCCGCCGATCAGGGACAGGGTCGGTGTTCCCACCAGCAGGGTTGCCGCAAGGGCCGCCAGGCTGGCCGGCTCGAGGCCGAAAGCCACGCCCAAGACGGGCGCGAGAACGGCGAGCGGCAAGCCGGTCACAATCCAGTGAGCCGCGCACTTGGCCAGGACGCCAAGTTCGAGCGGCCACGGCGCGAGCAGGAGCAGGTCGAGCGAACCGTCCTCGAAGTCGGTGGCGAACATTCGATCGAGCGACAGCAGCGAGGCAAACAAGGCCGTGCACCACAGCACACCTGCCGCGATGCGCGCGAGGATGTTGGCCTCGGGGCCGACACCCAGGGGGAACAGCGCAACGGCAACGACGTAGAAGGCGAGCACGACCGCGGCATCGCCCGGCCGGCGCCAGGCTAGTCGCAGATCGCGCATCAGCAGGGCGGCAAAGCCGGTCATGCGAAGCCCATGCCGAGCGCGAGCGTACGGACGCCCGGCACGCCAATGTCAGCATGCGTCGCCGCCAGGGCCCGCCCGCCGCTTGCCAGATGCCGACGGAGAGCTTCGTGAAAGGACCGCTGGGCGGGCGCGTCGAGCGCATTCAGAGGCTCGTCGAGCAGCCATATCGGCGCCTGGCTCGCCAGCACGCGGGCAAGCGCCACGCGTCGCCTCTGGCCGGCCGACAAGGTGCGGGCCAGCCGCCGCGCCAGTCCGCTCAGGTCGAAAGCAGCCAGCGCAAAGTCCAACCGGTCCTCGGCCGTCGGCCCGCCTCGCAAGCCTTGCGCGGCAACCAAGTTCTCCCCGACGGTGAGATCACCCTTCAGACCATCGAGATGGCCGAGCCACGCCAAGCGCCCGCGCCATATCTCGGGCTCGTCCTGGACGTCGACGCCGGCCCAGCGGATGACGCCGGTCTCAGGCCGCACCAGCAGCGCCAATGCGCGCAGCAAGGTCGTCTTGCCGGCACCATTGCGGCCGGTGAGAGCCAGCAGCTCGCCCGCCTCCAGTGCGAACGACAGCCGTTCGAAGACCGGCCGGCCGCCGCGGCGACAGCCGAGATCCTCGACCTCGAGGGGAGTGGACGCCATCGAGGCGTCATACCCTGTGGAACTACGGTCGTAACCAGCGCGTTTGCTCTCGAGTACGACGAAAAGAAAAAGGCCGTCTTCTCGGGGGAGAGTGAGAAGACGGCCTAAGCGCCTCCGAAGAGGCTAGAACGTGGCTTTGGGGGGACCACGTTCGGGGGAGATACCAGACGAAGATGGAAGTCGCCGGTGGCTGTCGCTAGACGCAAACGTGGCCAAAGTGTGATTTTTTAATCACACCCGCAGCGTGCAGAGACTTGCGATTCCGCCGCCGATATCAGGAGCTTGGCGACGTTTCCCGAACGGGGACGTGCAGAACCGATGCGCCGTCAGCCGTAGGGATCGGCGGCGTCGCGCATGCCGTCGCCCATGAACTGATAGGCGAGGATCACCAGGATCACCGGAACCACCGGGAACATCAGCCACCAGTTCACCGCCACCACGTTGATGTCGGTGGCTTCGTTCAAAAGCACGCCCCATGACGTGATGGGTGCGCGCAAGCCCAGGCCGAGGAACGACAAGGCCGTTTCGGCCAGGATCATCGAGGGGATGGAGAGCGTCGCCGAGGCGATGAGATGGCTCATGAAGCCGGGCAGCAGGTGGCGGGCGATGATGCGGCCGGGCTTGGCGCCCATCATCTGGGCGGCGGACGCGTAGTCCTCCTCGCGCAGCGACAGCAGCTTGGAACGCACCGCGCGACCCAGACCCGGCCAATCGAGCAAGGCCAGGATGATGGTGATGCCGAAATAGACCAGCAGCGGCGACCAGGTCACCGGCAGGGCGGCGGACAGCGCCAACCACAAGGGCAGGTGGGGGAAGCTCTTGATGATCTCGGTGATGCGCTGGACGACATTGTCGACCCAGCCGCCGTAGTAGCCGGCCAACCCGCCGAGAACCAACGCCAGGGCAAACGACAGCGCGATGCCGAAGATGCCGATGGTGAGCGAGATACGGGCGGCATAGACGATGCGACTGAACATGTCGCGACCCAACCGATCGGTACCCAGCCAGAAGAACTGGCCGCCCTCCGGCGGGCATACGAAATGGAAGCGACCGTCGACCAGGTACCAGAACTCGTAGGGATCGCCCAAGCAGAAGAAGCGCAGCTTCTGCGGCTTGGTCGTGTCCGGCGTGTAGATGCGCTGCAAGGTCTGCATGTCGCGCGTGGTCTTGAGCGCATAGACGAAGGGGCCGATGAACTCGCCCTCGTGGAAGAAATGGACCTGCTGCGGCGGAGCGAAGATGTAGGCCGAGTGGCGGGTATGCAGGTCGTAGGGGGCGATGAACTCGCTGATCACGGTCGACAGGTAGATCAGCGCCAGGAAGATCGCCGAGACCACGGCCGGCCGGTGGCGGCGGAACCGCCA
>VGCQ01000176.1 GCA_016870055.1 Alphaproteobacteria bacterium
CGAGCGATGGCGGCGCGGTGCCGTTCCACAAATCGGCCAGGCGATCGAGCAGCAGGCAGAAGGCGCGCTCGGAATCGGTCTCGCCGACCGGCTGGAAGCGGCGTGTCGGCCGGGCGTCGAGGCCGTCGAGCGTGCCATTGTGGGCGAAGACATGGGCGCGGCCGCCCAGCTCGCGGGCAAACGGCTGAGTGTTGGCATGGCGGTTGGCGCCGCGGGTGGCACGCCGGATATGCGAAACCAGCGACTGGGTCGGCGGCATGTGGCGTTCGAGGAAGGTCAGCCACGGGCTGCCGCCGGCCGGCTCGGGCTCCTTGTAGAGCCGCACGTCGCGGCCCTCGTGGAAGGCGACGCCCCAACCGTCGATGTTGCGGCCGGTGGGTGCGCCATGGGCGGCGAACAGGCCCAACGCGAAGGTGGCGCGGGTCGGTTGCCGGCTGGACAGGCAGAAGAGTTCGCACATGGGCGACGACGATAGCACGGCGCAGCGCGGCTGCAGCTTGCCCGCTTGCCAGCCGACGCTCGATTGGTCACCGTCCCGGCTGGCCGCCGGGGATCAGGACATGTCGCATCCGAGAAGAATGATGATGGCGCTGCTGGCGCTGGTCTTCGTGGCGCCGACGGCGCGGGCGGCCGAGCCGGTCGACCTCCTGCTGGTGCTGGCGGCCGACGTCTCACGCAGCGTCACTCAGCCCAAGTTCAAGCTGCAGCGCGAGGGCGCGGCCGCGGCCATCACCCATCCCGAGGTGCTGCGGGCCATCACCTCCGGACCGAACCGGCGCATCGCCGTCTGCTTCGTCGAATGGTCGACGGTTGGCATGCACAAGGTGGTGATCGACTGGACCTTGATCGACGGCGAAGGCGCGGCACGGGGCTTTGGCGACCGGCTGGTCGATCTGCCGCGATCGTTCTCCGCCAGCACCTCGATCAGCGGTGCCATCGACTTTTCGGTGCTGCAGCTCGAGCGCGCGCCGTTCCAGGCCGATCGACGGGTGATCGACATATCCGGCGACGGCACCAATGTGTCGGGGCGCCCGGCCGGCGATGCGCGCGACGAAGCGGTCGCCAAGGGCGTCACGATCAATGGGCTCGTCATCCTGACGCCGCTTGCCGAGTCGTTTCGGCCCGATCACACCAACCCGCCAGGCGGGCTGGAGAAGTACTTCCAGGACAATGTCATCGGCGGCCCGGGATCGTTCACAGTGGTGGCCGAAACCCACGAATCGTTCGGCCGCGCCCTCACCAAGAAACTGGTGCGCGAGATCGCCGGCCTGCCCGGCCCGCAGCTCGCCGTCGCAGAGTAGAGAGGCTCGATCAGCCGGAGCGGCGGCCCTGCCGGCGCTTCGGGGCGGCCCGCACCCGCTGGCTCGCCACGCGTCGTGCCGCTGCCAAGGCGGCACGCGCCCAGGCGAGCAGCTCGTCGGGCTCGTCGAGCAGCCGTTCCGGCGCCCGCCAGAACGCCAGATCGATGACGCGGCCGCCTTTGGCGTAGTTGAGCGGCGGCGCGTCCGCCGCCTCCCTGAAGAAGTCGCGGTTCTGCGCATCGACGCGGAAGTAGAGCGTGTCGTCGCTCACAATGCCGAGCATCAGCCCGTCGCAGAAGACGCCCGCCTTGCCGAACATGCGGCGTACCGTGATACGGCCCAAGGGTTCGAGCTGATCGCGCAGAAATTCGGCGAAGCCGTCACTGGCGGCCATGTGGCTTCCTCCGTCGCGGGCCGACGGCGCAGACGGTCAGAACTTGCGCACGCGCGGCGGATCGAGGGTGCGCTCGACGATGTTCCGCATCAACTGCACCATGGCGGCGCTCGACTCGGCGGGAATGCCGTCACACCACGGGATGCGCTCGCCGCCGCCGCCGTCGACCAGGCCGAGACCGACGCCGACATGGTGCAGCGCCACTTCCTCGTCCGGCGTGTGACAGAGACCGGGATCGCGCTTCAGCAGCGCCAGGCCGGCGATCACGCCATAGGCGCCGATGTTGGACGTCGTGCCGACCGTCAGCACGTCGGTCGGCACGACGGAGAATACGCCGCCGCCGCAGGGTGTCGTGGCGGCCATGGTGTGATCGGGCAGGCGACGCTCCAGCTCGGCATGGACCTTGCCGAAGCCGACTTCGTTGCCGCCGTCGCCGATCCCCAAAGTCGGTTTGCCGAGCTTGCTCGCAGTCGTGAAGATCGTGTCGACATTGGCGCGGTGTGGCGAGCGGCTGACGCCGGTGACGCCGTAGATGTGGCCGTGGCGGTTGCCGCCCAGCCGCTCGATGGCGACGAACAGGTCGTGCGCCTCGGCGATGCAGCGCTGTTGATCGGTGGCGCCCAGGGCCAGCGGCAGGATGTCGATCGCAAGCCCGGCGCGCTCGGCGAGAACTTTTATCGGCGGCAGCGGATCGGGATCGGTGTAGATCGCGACCGTATGGCCGAGCCGGGCCAGCGCGCCGGCCAAGGCGACGGCGCCGAACGGCCCGTCATTCTCGCCGACCGGCATATGGCCCGGCACGGCCGCACCGGTGACGATGGCGATGCGACAGGGTGCGCGATCGAGCAGGCGAGCGGCGGCCAGCACCAGCGGCTCCGGCGAGGCGGCGCGGGCGATCTCCCACAGCACCCATTTCTTGCCGCGCGGCATGCCGGTGCGACGCATCTCGATGTTGATCAGCTTGTCGATGTTGTCGGCGGCGATTTCCATGATCAGCTACCTTCGGAAAGACGAATGCACTTGGCCCAATGGCCGGCCGCCAAGGGCTGCGGCGGCGGATCGCCGGCGGCGCAGCGCTCGATGGCGATCGGGCAGCGGGTGCGGAAGCGGCAGCCGGAGGGCGGATGGGCAGGGTCGGGCAGGTCGCCCTTCAGGATGATGCGTTGGCGCTTGGCTTCGAGGTCGGGGTCGGGCACCGGCACCGCCGACAGCAGCGATCGGGTGTAGGGATGGGCGGGCGCCGCGTAAATGCGCTCCTTGCCGGCCAGCTCGACGATTTTGCCGAGATACATCACGGCGACCTCGTCGCTCATGTGGCGAACGACGCTGAGATCGTGCGAGATGAAGATGTAGGCGAGCCCCAGGCGTTGCTGAAGGTCCTGCAGCAGGTTGACGATCTGCGCCTGGATGGACACGTCGAGCGCCGAGACCGGCTCGTCACAGACGATCAGCTCGGGCTCGACGGCGAGCGCGCGGCAGATCGCCACGCGCTGCGCCTGCCCGCCGCTCAATTCGTGCGGGTAGCGTTCGATCAGGTGACCGGCGAGCCCGACCAGGTCGAGCAGCTCGCGAATGCGGCCGGCGCGTGCGGCGCCCGGGAAGAGTCCGTGGATGTCGAGCGCCTCGCCCACCAAGTCGCCGACCGGCAGGCGGGGATTGAGCGAAGCGTGGGCGTCCTGGAAAATGATCTGCAGCTTGCGCCGCAGGCGGCGCAGCGACGCCGTGTCGAGGCGGCAGAGGTCGGCGCCGTCGAACAGCACGCGGCCGGCCGAGGGCCGCACGAGCTGCAAGATGGCGTAGCCCGTCGTCGACTTGCCGCAGCCCGATTCGCCGACCAGCCCCAGGGTGCGACCGCGATCGACGCCGAAGCTCAGGCCGTCGACCGCCTTGACCGCACCGTAGTGGACGTCGAGGCCATCGACTTCGAGCAGCCGGCTCATCGCACGAGGTCGGCGAAACAGGCGGCCCAGTGGCCGGCGGCGAACTGGCGTGGCGCGGGCGGCCGTTCATGGCACGCCGCGACGGCGACGCGGCAGCGCGGCAGGAAGGGGCAGAGCGTGATCGGATCGATCAGGTTGGGCGGCAGGCCCTCTATGGGCGTGAGCCGATGCGCGGCGGCGCCGTCGACGCGTGGCGTGGACCCCATCAGCCCGACCGTGTAGCCGTGGCCCGGTCGATGGAACAACCGCCGGATCGGGCCGGACTCGACCACGGTGCCGGCATACATCACGTTGACGCGGTCGCACAGGCCGGCGACCACGCCGAGATCGTGGCTGATCCAGATCACCGCGGTGCCGCGGTCGCGCTGCAGGCGCTTCACCAGGTCGATGATCTGCGCCTGGATGGTGACGTCGAGTGCCGTCGTCGCCTCGTCGGCGATCAGGAGGCGCGGGTTGCAGGACAGCGCCATGGCGATCATGACGCGCTGACGCATGCCGCCGGAGAACTGGTGCGGATAGGCGCCGAGCCGCCGCTCGGCCATGGGAATGCCGACCATCTCCAGCAGCTCGATCGCGCGACGACGGGCGGCCTTGCCGTCGAGCTTCTGATGGCGGCGCAGCACCTCGGTCGTCTGCCGGCCGATGGTGAGCACGGGATTGAGCGAGCGCATGGGGTCCTGGAAGACCATGGCCATGCGCGCACCGCGGATCTCGCGCGCCTCGGCCTCGCTCAAGCGCATCAGATCGAGGCCGTCGAACTCGATGGCATCGGCGGTGACGCGACCCGGCGGCTCGGGAACCAGGCGCATGATCGACAGTGCCGTCACGCTCTTGCCGCTGCCGCTTTCGCCGACCAAGCCCAGGACTTCGCCTTCCTCGAGGTCGAACGACACGCCACTCACGGCGCGCACCACGCCGCGATCGGTCGCGAAGCGGGTGGTGAGATTGCGCACGCTGAGCAGCGGCATCAGCCTTCCCCGTCGGCCAGCCGGCGGCGCGTGCGCCAGGCGCGCGGGTCGAGGGCGTCGCGCAAGCCGTCCCCCAGGAAGTTGATCGACAGCACGCAGAGCATGATGATGCCGGTCGGCGCCATGAACATCCAAGGCGCGTCTGCGAGGAAGCGCCGGGCCTCGCTCATGTCGCGGCCCCAGCTCGGCTGCGGCGGCTGGGTGCCGAAACCCAGGAAGGACAGCGAGGCTTCGGCGATGACGGCGGCGGCGAAGACCACGGTGAGCTGCACGACGATCGGCGACATGACATTGCGCAGGATATGCGAAAGCACGATGCGGGTGGGCCGTGCCCCCAGTGCGCGTGCCGCCGTGACATAGACGTCCTCGCGCACGGCGAGGGTGCTGCCGCGCACGACGCGGGCCAGGATCGGCGCTTGCACCAGGCCGATCGCCAGCATCACGTTCTGGATGTCGGGCCCCAGCAGGCCGACCAGCGCCACGGCGAGGAGAAGCGGCGGGAAGGTCAGGAAAGCGTCGACCAGGCGCATCAGGAGATTGTCGACGCGGCCGCCGAAGTAGCCCGAGGCCAGGCCCAGCGGCACGCCGATCGTGAAGGCGAAGGCCACGACCAGGGCGCCGACGCTGAGTGAGGTGCGACCGCCCCAGATCAGGCGCGAGAAGACGTCGCGGCCGAAATGGTCGGTGCCCAGCCAGTGCTCCCAGGACGGCGGCTTGAGCTTGGAGCCGAGCTTGATCTGCACCGGATCGTAAGGCGCGACCCAGGGCGCCAGGGCGGCGGCGAGGCAGATCGCCAGCAGGCAGACGAAGCCCACCAGGGCAAGTCGATGGCGGGGAAATTGACGGGCGGCGAGCGCCAGCGAACTCGGGATGCGATACGGAGCGGCGGGCGAAGGCGAGGCCGTCGACATCTCAGTACCGGATGCGCGGATCGAGCAGGGCGTAGAGCAGGTCCGCCAGGATGTTGGCGAACAAGAAGAAGGCGGCGATCACCAGGGTGAAGCCCTGGATGACCGGGAAGTCGCGATTGACCACGGCGTTCAGCACCGCCGAGCCCATGCCGGGCACGGCGAAGATGTACTCGATCGTCACCTGGATGCCGATCATGTAGCCGAACTGGATCGCCGCCATGGTGACGAACGGGATCATGGCGTTCTTCAGCGCGTGGACGACGACAACCGTCGCCGGCATGAGGCCCTTGGCGCGGGCGGTGCGCATGTAGTCCTGCGACAGCACATCGATCATGCTGGAGCGCAGCAGCCGGGTCAGGATCGCGGTCTGCAGCATGCCGAGCGCGATCGCCGGGATGATGAACGGCTTGACGTAGGTCCAGACGCCGCCGGACAGCTGCTCGGCGGTGCCGATGCCGGTGATCGGCAGCCAGTCGAGGCGGATGGAGAAGACATAGATCAGGATCAGCGCCAAGCCGAAGTTGGGGATGGCGAAGCCCGCCACCGTGTAGCCGGTGCAGAGGTAGTCGATCCAACTGTTGCGTCTGAGCGCTGCCGCGACGCCGAGCGGGATCGAGACCAGGAGCGCGAAGGCCATGCCGGCGGCGGCCAGCTGCAGGCTGACCGGCAGGCGCTCGGCGAGCAGCGTCGTCACCGGATCGTTGAGCCGGATCGAGCGGCCGAGATCGCCGCTCACGACCTTGCCCAGCCACAGCACGTACTGCTCGGGCAGCGAGCGGTCGAGGTTGAATTCCTTGCGCATCGCCTCGGCCGCCTCCTTGGAGGTCTGCATGCCGAGCATGATCTGCACCGGATCGCCTGGCGTAGCGCGCGTGATGAGGAACGTCATCAGCGACACCACGACCAGGACCAGCGGCACCTGGATCAGCCGACGGGCGATGTAGCGTCCCATGGGCTAGGCCGTCGCTCCCCACGCCACGCGTGCCGAGAGCAAGGACATCGTCATCCCCACTCGATGGTGTCGAGCTTCTCCAGGTATTCCTGCGGCGTCGGGTTGTATCCCTTGAGGTTCTTGTTGAGCACCTGGATGTTGTTGGTGTTGCAGTGATAGATCAGCGGGCACTCGTCGAGCGTCATGTCGACGATCTTGTGGTACATGCCCTCGCGCTTGGCGGCGTCGCGCTCGCTGCGCGCACCGTCGAGCAGGGTGTCCATCAAGGGGTTGTTGTAGCCCGAGGCGGTTCCTCTGCTGTGCAGGAACCACCACGAAGTGGCGTCGGGATCGGGCGCCACCAGGGTGATGTCCTCGAGCACTTGGTCGAAGCGCTGGTTGAGCCACAAGTTGTTGTAGCCACCCATGTCCATATTCTTGATCTTGTAGGTGATGCCGATCTGGCTGACCATGGCGGCGACCAGCTCCAGCTCCTTGCGCAGCCAGTCCTTGTCCGAAGTGATGACCTCGACCTCGTAGCCCCGCACGCCGGCCTGAGCCATCAGCTCCTTGGCCTTCTTCAGATCGCCGTTCTTGGGGTATCTCAACATCGGCGCGCGGAAGGCCATGTACCCGGCGGGGATCTGGTTGTCGGTTGCGATCGCCTCGCCGTAGTAGATCTCCTTGACGATGGCCTCACGGTCGATGGCGTAGGAGATCGCCTGCCGCACCAGCTTGTTGTGGTAGGGCATGTCGGGCTTCTTGAGGTTGAACTGCTGGTAGTCCCACGCCCAGCCCGGCGTCGAGTTGACGACGAAGTTGGCGTTCCGTCGTACCGCGGCGACCTCCTTGGGGTCGGGATGCGTGACGAAGTCGAGCTCGTTCTTGAGCAGCGCCTGCAGGCGGGTCGTCGAGTCGGGAATGGCGCGATAGACGATCCTGTCCATCTTGGGAAGGCCCGGTTTCCAGTAGTCGGGGTTCTTGGCCAGCACGATCTCGGCGCCACGCTTGCTCTCGATCTGGAAGGCGCCGTTGCCGACCGGTGTGGCGCTGTAGGCTTGGTTGCCCATCTCCTTGTGCGCCCTGGCCGAGATCATGGTGCCGCCATAGCCCATGGTGACGCCGGGGAAGGCGCCGAACGGCTGCTTGGTCTTGACCTCGACCACGTGCTTGCCGTCGGCCTTCACGGTGTCGATCGGGAAGAGGGCGGTGCCGACCTGGAAGCTCTTGGATTCGAGATGGAAGTTCCAGGTGTAGACCACGTCGTCGGCGGTGAATTCGCCGAAGCCCTTCTGCCATTTCACGCCCTCGCGCAGCTTGATGCGCCAGGTCAGCGGATCGGGATTGGCCCATTCCAGCGCCAGCATCGGTTCGATCGAGCGCTTGGCGAAGTCGATCTCCACCAGATTGTCGAAGATGTTGTAGAGCACCAGCCCGCCCTGGATGTCGAAGCGGATCACGGGGCTCAGATTGCCGAACTCGCCGCCCCATACGCCGACCCGAAGGTCGCGCCGGCCTTGGGCGAGCGCCGGCGCGCGGCCGGTGCCCAGAATCAGGCCGCTACCGATCATGCCGGCGGTGAAGCCGCGACGCGTTACGCTTTGTCCACTCGACGATCTCGACAACTTGCTCATGGCCGTCTCCTGTCGTGAAGTGTCTCAGAAGCCTCTGTCGTATTCCTTCAGTCCGTTCTCGACGATCTGGTGCAGCAGCGTGATCAGGCTGGCCTGCACACGATCCGACGTGCCGTCGACATAGGGGATGAGGCGCGAGTAGGCGCCGTCCATCGCGCCTCCTGCCACGCTGGCGTGCACGATGCGCAGCTCCGTCGCCTCGTCGTGCAGCACCTCGCGGTTGCCGAGAAGGCCGGCCAGCGCGGCGGCGATCCCGTAAGCGCCCCAGTTCGACACGGCGGCGAACACCAGCACGTCGCATTCGGTCACGGTGCCGATGCCGCCATGGCAGGGGCAGCCGCAGTCCTTGCCGTAGGGCTGGATCTGGCGCACCGCCTCCTTGATGACGCCGCAGCCGATCTCGTTGCCGCCGTCGCCGACGCCGATGGTCGGGATGTCGTTGGCGCGGGCGTAGTCGGCGAGGTGATAGGCGCTGGCGATCTTGTCGGGCGTGCGCGGCGTGCCCATGATCGAATGGTAGATGCCCTTGACGTTGGGACCGACCTTTTCGACGAAGATCATGGCCGCGGGCTTGAACTTCTTGCACAGCGCTGCCGCCGCCTTCTTGCCCGCCGCATCGCCCAGCGGATAGTCGATCGCCAGCGCCAGCGAGCGGCGCTGCTTGAACAGCGCCTCGTCGACCACGGCGAGGCCGGCGGCTTCGGTCGCCTTGACGGTGGCCGGCATGTTGCGCGCCTCGCTGATCAGGATCGGCTTGGCGCCCAGCCCGATCTCGATCGCGCGGGCGATCGCCGCGGCGCCCGGCGGCCCGTCGGTCTCGCCGGCCGGCAGGCCGGGCGGCGTGCCGGCGCCGGTGACGACGAACACGGTTTGCCCGGCCTCGACCTTGTCCTTCAGGAGCTTGGCGGCGAGCCAGGTCAGCGGCTTCTTCTGCTTGCGGCGGGCGGCTTCGTAGAGCGGGTAGGTGACGCCGCGCGGTAGGCCGGCGCGAAAGCGCATCTCGATGTTGACCGCCCGATCGATCGAATCGCCGACGATTTCGTCTATGGCCATGAGTGCTCCTAGAACGCGCGCTTGAATCCGGCGACCAAGCCGTTGCGCACGATGCAGCCCAGCAGCGTGACGACGGCACAGGAGACGTCGGCCGGCATGCCGTCGACCTGCAGGATGTGGCGGCCGGTGCTGCCGTCGGCGGCATGGGCATCGACGCAGGCCTGGATCATGCGGCGTTCGACCTCGGCGCCGTGCATGACCTCGGGATTGCCGACCAGGGCTGCGAGGGCCGCCTCGACGGCGTAGGCACCCCAGTTGGACGTATTGGCCGGCAGCAGCACGTCGGTCTTGACCCGCGTGCACAGTCGCGCGCCGTTGGGCTTGTGCTTGGCCACGGCGTCGGCGATCAGGCCGAAGCCCAGCTCGTTGCCGTTGTCGCCGATGCCGAGCGAAGGGATGCCCCGCCGCGCCGCCTCGTCGAACAGGCATTCGGCGCGCCCCCGGTCGCCCGCGGTCGGCGTGCCGGTCGAGGTGTGGGCGATGCCCTGCGGGTTGGGGCCGAGCTTCTCGATGCTGATCACCATCGCGGGCTTGTAAGTG
>VGCQ01000177.1 GCA_016870055.1 Alphaproteobacteria bacterium
TGTAGTAGCGTTCCTGATCGGCTGTCAGGCGTTCGGCGACGTAGGGGTCCCACGGCTCCTTGTTGACGAAGTGCGGTGAGCGGTCGCGGTCGTTCCGGGTCTGATCGGTCATGGCCGCCTCACTTCTCCGACGTCGCGCCGAAGCGGATGCGCGGATCGAGCGCCGCCAGCGCCAGATCCGAGATCAGCATGCCGATCACCGTCAGCGTCGCCACGAACAGCAGGAAGGTGGCGGCAAGATTGACGTCCTGGGTCTTGAGCGCGCCCAGCAGCATCGGCCCGGTGGTCGGCAGCGACAGCACCACCGACACGATGACCGAACCCGAGATGACATCGGGCAGCAGGCCGCCGATATCAGCCACGAACGGATTGATGGCGTGGCGCAAAGGATACTTGATCAGCAGCCGCAGCGGCGGCAAGCCCTTGGCGCGACCGGTGACGACGTACTGCTTCTGCAGCTCGTCGAGCAGATTGGCACGCAGGCGGCGGATCATGCCCGCGGTGCCCGACATGCCGATCACGATCACCGGAATGACGAGATGCTCGAGGATCGACCGGGCCTTGCCCCACGACATCGGCTGATCGATGTATTCGGGATCCATCAGACCGCCGATCGACAGGCCGAAATAGACCTTGCCGATGTAGAGCAGCACCAGCGCCAGCAGGAAGTTCGGCACGGCGAGGCCGACGAAGCCGATGAACGACGCCACGTAGTCGCCGAGCTTGTACTGATGGGTGGCGGCATAGACGCCGATGACGAACGACACCGTCCAGATGAAGACGATGGTCGCCGCCTCCATGACGATGGTCAGCGCCAGCCGCTCGCCGATCAGCGACGACACGGGAACGGTGTCCTGACAGGACAGGCCGAAGTCCCAGCGGAAGATGCCGCTCACCCAGTCGAGATACCGCAGCCACAGCGGATCGTTGAGGTTGTAGAGCTGACGCAGCTCGTCGGCCCGGCGCATGGCGTCGGGATCGCCGCGCGCCAGCAGCTCGTCGACCTGGGCCGTCACGCAGTCACCCGGCGGCAAGTCGATGATGAAGTAGACCAGGGCGCTGATGACGAACAGGGTGGGGACCATCAGCAGCACGCGGCGGACGACGAACTGCAGCATGACTAGAGCCCTCCCTTGCCGGCCGACCGCGCCAGGCGGACATAGTGCCCCGGCCCGGCCTCGGTCCACACCACGTCGCTGCCGCCGCTGTCGCGGAACGGCTCCGGCCATGCCTTGGGGTCGGAGGCTTTGCCCTCCATCAGCGCGCCGAGATCGAGGCGCGCGTCTGGATCGGGTATGGGCACCGCCGAAAGCAAAGCCTTGGTGTAAGGGTGCAAGGGGTTGCGGAACAGCTCGCCCGACGGCGCGAGCTCGACCAAGCGGCCGGCGCACATCACGGCGATGCGGTCGGCGATGTAGTCGACCACCGCAAGATTGTGCGAGATGAAAAGATAGGTGAGGCCCAACTGCTTCTGCAGATCCTTCAACAGATTGAGGATCTGCGCCTGGATCGACACGTCGAGCGCCGACACCGGCTCGTCGCAAATCACCATGTCGGGACGCAGCGCCAGCGCCCGGGCGATGCCGATCCTCTGGCGTTGGCCGCCGGAGAAGGAATGCGGATAGCGGCTGAGATGGCGACGATCGAGACCGACCATCTCCATCAGCTCGCTCACCATCTCGCGGCGATAGGCGTCGTCGCCGATGCCGTGGATGATCAGCGGCTCGACCAGGATGTCGTACACGGTCATGCGCGGATTGAGCGACCCGAACGGATCCTGGAAGATGAACTGCAGCTTGGTGCGGAAGCGGTCGAGCTCGGCGCCTTGCAGCGACAGCACGTCGATCTTGCGGCCCCAGTCGTCGAAGACGACGCGACCCGCGCCGTAGTCGGATTCGGCCGCGGCCGGATCGGCCGAGATGCCGCGCATGAGAATCTTGCTGAGCGTGGTCTTGCCGCAACCCGACTCGCCGACCAAGCCGAGGCACTCGCCGCGTTCGACGTCGAAGCTCACGTCGTTGACGGCGCGCACCGTGCGCGTCGTGCCGCCGCCGGTCAGCTGCTCGAACAGGGTGTCGGCCTTGCGGATGCGGAAGGTCTTGGACAGATGCCGAACCTTCAGCACCGGCGCGTCGGGATTGAAGGTGGCGGTGGGCTGCGACACCGCCTTCTCCGTCAGGAGATGGCCCGTCGCCGCCTTGATCTCGCGGATCGGCATCAGCCGCTCGTCGGGCGCCATGTCGAACCGAGGCACGGCGTGCAGCAGGGCCCTGAGATAAGGATGCTGCGGATCGCGGAAGATGTCGCGCAGATCGCCGGACTCCACGACCTTGCCGCGATACATGACGACGACATCGTTGGCGACGTTGGCGACCACGCCGAGATCGTGGGTGATCATCAGGAGCGCCATGCCGAGCTCGGCCTGCAGATCCTTGATGAGCCGCAGGATCTGGGCCTGGATGGTCACGTCCAGCGCCGTGGTCGGCTCGTCGGCGATCAGGAGGGCCGGACGACAAACCAACGCCATGGCGATCATGGCCCGCTGACGCAGGCCGCCCGACAGCTCGAAGGGATAGGTCCGCAAGGCGCGCTTGGGGTCGGGGAAGCCGACCATGCGCAGCATGCTTTCGGTCAGCGTCTCGATCTCGGGCCGCGACAGCTTGCGGCCGGCGTATTGCGCAGCCTCGACGATCTGATCGCCCAGCCGGTGGATTTCGCTGAGCCGGCTGCCGCCGTGCAGCTCGACCGCCTCACCGATCTGGTCGCCGACAGTGTGCAACGCCGACAACGACGTCATCGGCTCCTGGAAGATGATCGAGATGGCGCCGCCGCGGATGGCACGCATGTCCGGCCCCGAACGATCGAGCCTGGCGATGTCGACCGGCTCGGCCTTGTTTCGCGGGTCGTCGAAGAGGATCGCGCCGGACGAGATGGTGGCGGTGCGCGGCAGCAGACCCATGATGGCCTGGCTGCACACCGACTTGCCCGAGCCGGATTCGCCGACCAGGGCCACGGTGCCGCCGGGCGGGATGGTGAACGACACGTGATCGACGGCCCGCAGCGTGCCCTCGTGGATGCCGAAATCGACCGTCAGGTTCTCGACGCGCAGCAGTTCTTTCATACCGTCTGTTCCTGGCCGGTCACCGTGATGCCCATCGCCCTCAGATTGGCGCGAGTCGCGTCGCTCATCGGCAGGCCGATCGCCTCGGCGGCGCGTGCTGCACGCTCGACGATGTCGTGAAAGCCGTCGAGCGAGGAGTCGATCTTCACCGCGCGGCCGCCGGCCGAACCGATGCTGAGCTGCATCCAGCCGTCGGTGCGGTCGCGCTTGGTCGAAAAGTAGCTGAGCTTCAGGCGATCGAGACGGCTCCATTCGATCAGAGTGCCGGCCGGGCCGTCGGCGCAGAGCGTATCGGCACTGAGGACGTATCTCGTGCGGTGACGTAGCGCGGTGCGCACTAGGAACAGCGCGAACAACAGGAAGCCCAGCGCCAGGATCAGGGCCAGCCAGCGGTTGACTTCGAGCAACAGTAACGGCGCGCTGCACAGCAACACGCCGGCCGTGGCGCGCATATAGTCGGCCCACAGGGTCTGCCGCGGATAGCGCAGATCGGCCGAACTCACCCGCGTCCCTCCCTTGGACAATCAAACAAGTCGCGCGCCGCCCGGACGCGAAGTCCCGGCATTTCCGTCACTTTGTGCCACATCGACCTTAGGAAATCCCACGCCCCGGCGTCCATCGCAAGATGGTGGCTGAGAATGCCCACGGGTTCGTGAGTTGCGTGGGCCCGGGCGAGCGCCGAGACGAGCGCGCCGAGGACGGCCGCCTCGCCGACAAAGCCTCGTCCGGCCTTCCAGTCGATCAGGTCGACATGGGTATTGACGGCAAGAAGCCCCCTCACGGGATGCACCCGCTGCCGTGGGCCGAAAGTCGACAGGCCGCTGAACCCGATCTCGGGCAGAGCCGGCACGAGCGCAGAGGCAATGCGATTCCAGGGCGGCACCAGCACGGCGAGCGGGCGGGCGCCGAACAGCTGCTCGAGCGCCAGCCGGCCGGTGCCGAGCTCGCCCAGCACCAGCATGGCGGGGCGCTGCAGGCCGAGCTCGATCTTCTTGTCGGGCGGCACCGCATGATTGGTGTGAGCGTAGCCGTGCTGCAGCACATCGACGCCATGCTCGTCGCCCAGGCGTTCGGCCAGTGCCGTGGTCGCCTGCGCCGGAACGACCGCCAGCGCCAGCGGCACACCAGCCTCGTGGCGAAGGGCGAGCAGCCGCTCCAACGCGGGGCTTGCATCGACGGCATCGTCGTCGCGCCACCACAGATCGGCGATGCGTCCGGCCGCTTGCCAGCGCGCCGCCTCGGCCGCGAGGTCTTGCCACGTGCTCATCGCGCCAACAGCCGGTGCAGCACAGCCGCGGTCGTCGGCCCACCGTCGGCATTGCACGGCGGGAAGCTCCTGAGCGAGCGCCCGGCCATGGCGCGGGCCACGGCGTCGGCGAGCGCCCGCGGCGTCAACGCGCCGGGCGGCACCATCGCCACCATGCCGCGCTCGGCCAGCGCCGTCGCACGATCGGTCTGTTCGGTCTCGCGCGCGGTGCCGAACGGCACAAGCACGGCCCGATCCGAGCAGCACAGCGTCTCCAATGTGGTGTTGTAGCCGGCCTGCGAGATCGACAGCGCGGCGTTGCGCAGCAGGGCCGGGAAATCCGCGCGCGCCGGCTCGATCACCACGCCATCTCCCGCCACCAACGATTCGCGCTCGGCCGGCGGCAAGTTCGCGCCGACCAGCAACCGCCACGTCCGATCGGCCAGCACCGACATCGTCCGCGCGGCCGACGCCGCCTCGAGCAGGGGGCCGCCGACGGCGCCGCCGCCCACCGACACGATGACTTCATCCTTGCCAGCCATGACTTGCCGACCTTGCGCCAGGTCGCGCTCCGCCACGTAGCCGGTGTAGTGGCAGCGCGCTTCGATGCGTCGCCAACCGGTGAAACTCCTGTCGAAGGATACGAGGTTCGGATCGCCATGGATCAGCACCGCGTCGAACCAGCGGTCCAGGATTCGCTCGGTCTCGGCCTCGCGCTCGGCCGACGCCCGCCGCACGACGTCGCGCACCGAGCAGGCGATCAGCGGCCGGTTGGCTTGCGCGCGGGCCGCCTCCACCAGGGGCAGCAGCTCGAAACGCAGGCGCGTGCGGCCGAAGGGAAACTGCTCGGTGAGCACGATGTCGGGCCGTTCGCTGCGCAGCAGATCGAGCAGCATCGCGTTGCGCCGCTGCTCGAAGGGCCGGTCGACCGGCGTGCCGTCGAGGCGCGCCAAGTCGCGTAGGCCCCGATCGGCGGCGCGCAGCGGCGGCAGCTGATGCAGGCGCACGCCGTCCAGGGCCAGCCCCTCGACCGGAGCGCCGCCCGACACCAGCAGGACATCGAAGCCGGCCGCCGACAAGGCGCGCGCCAGAGCCGCCGCGCGGCGGAGATGGCCGATGCCGAGAAGATGCTGCACGTAGAAGAGGACGCGCCGGCTCATCGGTCGCCCGTCAGCGGCACGTTCAGCCGATCGACGGCAAGTCCGCCGTCACGGCCAGCCGAGAAGAAATGCAGGCAATGCCAGTCGAGGCGATGCGGCGGACGGCCGGTCATGTCCCAACCCGTCGCCAGCGCCAGCGCGGCGCGGATGGCCGCTTTGTGCGACACCGCCACCACGGGCTCGCCGGCCGCAGCCAACGAGGCCGCCCATCGGCTGAGCCGGCCGATCACGGCGCGCGGCGACTCGCCGCCGGGGGGCTGGAAGTCGATGCCCTTGTCCTCCTCGTCGGTGAACGCCCGGCCGAGCGTCGCCCGCAGCTCGCCGACCGTGCGCCCTTCCCAGACGCCGAAGCTCATCTCGCGCAACGACCAGTCGGTGGTGACCGCGGCCAATGGCTGCAACAGCTCGGCGGTGCGGCGGGCACGCTGCAGCGGGCTGCTGACCCGCCGCCAACGGTCGGCAGGCGGCGGCAGTCGCCATTGCCGTGCCGCCGCCTCGCCGACCGCGCTGAGCGGCGTGTCGGTGAGACCCTGCAGGCGACGCGCCGCGTTCCACTCGGTGGCGGCATGGCGCAGCAGAGCGAACGGCACGCTCATCGCACCATCCGCAGCGCCGACGCCAAGGCTCGGGCGGCGACGGCTTCGTCGTGGTGCACGCTGGCATAGCGCCGGGCGGCCGCCGCCAGGCGCCGCCGCGCCGCCGGATCGTCGATCAGGCGCGCCACGGCGGCCGCCAACGCCGCTGCGTCGCCGACCGGTGTCAGCAGGCCGCTGACGCCGTCGGCCACCACCGCCGGCACTCCGCCGGTGCGCCCGGCGACGACCGGCAGGCCGGCCGCCTGCGCCTCGAGGAAGGCCATGCCGTAGGCTTCGTTGATCGCCGGCCACAGATAGAGGTCGGCGGCGGCATAGATCGCCGGCAGCTCGGCATGCGGCACGGCGCCGAGAAAGCCAACGCGCTCGCCGTCCACGTTCAGCGGTGCCATCAACGCCTCGATCTCGGCCCGCGCCGGGCCGTCGCCGACCAGCAGCGCCCGCCAACGCTTGTGCTTCAGCAGCGACAGCGCTTCGGCGAGGACGCGGTAGGAATCGAGCTTGTCGCGCGCCCGCATCATGCCGACGCTCAGCAGTACCGGCGGATCGTTGGCCGCGGCTGCCCGGCGGTAGGGCGCCGTATCGATGAACGGCGGCAGCCGAACCTGATGAGCGCCCGGCCGCAAGCGCGTCTTGACGCCGATCACATCGCGCGGGTTGACCGTCAGCACGAGGTCGGCGGCGGCCAGGGCGCGTTCGACGGCGCGATGACCCAGGCGCGTCGGGCCCTGCGCGCGGCGCGCGGCGTGCGAGGCTTCGGCGATGACGTACGGCACACCGAGCGCGCGACTGACGATCGGACCCAGCCAGTCGGGCTTGCGGTAGTAGCAGTGGTAGGTGAACCAAAGGTCGAAGCGCTCGGGATGACGCGGCGGCAATGCCCGCCAGCGGCCGATCAGACGGGCTGCCTGGGCACGCGCGCGCCGCTCGAGCGCGAGATGCTGTGACGGTGCCGGCACGCCTGGCGGGACGCGGCTCAGGGCCGGCTCGATCACCCGATGCCCCAGACGCCGCAACAGGCGCCGCAAGCCCCGCGCCATCTCGCGATCGCCCGAGGCGACCGGACTGTCCGGCGGCTTGAGCGGCGTGTGCAGCAGCACGCGCATGGCTACTCGGCCGCGCGCGTCTCTTGCCGAGGCTCCTGGCCGAGCGCCGAGGTGATCCAGTCGACGCCGGCATCGAAGGAAAAGCGCGTGCGCACCGTGTCGCCGGCGCGCTCGGCCAACAGGCGCCTGAGGTCGGGATGGGTGATGGCGCGCTGCAGCGCTGCCGCCAGCTCGTCGGATGCACCGGGCGACACCAGCAGACCGTTGTCGCCATCGACGATGAACTCGCCGATCGCCGCGGCGTGCGTGGAGACGACGGCGAGGCCCTGATGAGCGGCTTCCATCAGCACGTTGGGCAGGCCGTCCTGATCGCCGTCGACGGCCTTCTTGCTCGCCAGCACGAACAGATCGGCACGGCCGAGAGCGGCGAAGACCTGCTGCTGCGGCTGGGCGCCGAGCCAGACGCAGCGATCGGCGAGGCCGAGCCGGTCGGCTTGCGCCTTCAGCGCGTCGCCCAGCTCGCCGGCGCCGATATGCTCGAAGCGCCAGTGCAGCGATTTGGGCAGCCGCGCCAGGGCATCCAGTAAATCGTCGTATCCCTTCTTCTCGACCCGGCGGCCGACCGACAGGATGACGACGGGGTCGTGGGCAGCCGCGCCGTCTCGCCGCGGCCGCGCCACAGGTGGCGGCGGCAGGTGCGCCAGATCGAGGCCGTGATAGACCAGCTTGACCCGATCCGGCTGCGGCGACAGCTCGCGCAGGCGCTGCTGGCCGATGGCCGTGCACGTCACCGCCCACGAGCAGCCGGCCAGCTTCTCCGCGATCTCCCAGGGGGCGCTGGTCCAGATGTCCTTGGCGTGGGCCGACACGCTCCACGGCAGCCCGCGCATCAGGGCGGCGTAGCGGGTGACCGACGCCGGCGTATGCAGGAAATGCGCGTAGAGCCGATCGACCGACGCCGGCAGCTCGGCCGCCAGCACCATCGCCTGGCCCCAGCGCCGCAGCCGATTGGGCGACGGATCGCGACGCAGGTCGGCGAGAAACTTGCGCCGCGCCGCCGGGTAACCCGGCAATCGCCGGGCTTTCAGCCAACCCGACAGCACGCGTCCGGGGTCGTCCTTGAGATATTCCGGCAGATAGACGATCCGCGCCGCGATGCGCTCGTGCACGGGATGGCGGTGCTTGTCGGTCGGCCGGCGCAGCGACCAGATCTCGAGCGCCACGCCGCGCGCCTCGAGGCCGGCGATCTCCTGGGCAATGAAGGTCTCGGACAGCCGCGGCCAACCCTTGAGCACGACCGCGACGCGCGCGTCCATCTGCGACGGCATGAATGTCCCGGCGGTCAGGTCCTGGCGCGCGCCGCCGGCACGACGGGGTCGGCCGCGACGTCGGCGTCGCCCAGCACCGCCTCGAGGGCCGCAGGACCGCGATGGCGATGGGCAAGCTGCTTGGTCACCAGGCGCAGGACATTGCCCAGCCCGTCGAGCAGGCCCGGAACGACGACGTTGCTCGGCAGGCCCTGCTGCGGCAGCTGGCGCAGCGCCGTCGCCATGGCGTGGGGATCGCGGCCGCGTTCGGCGTCGAGCATCTCGATCAGCCCGACATTGCGCGCGGCGCGGGCGCGGATGAACTGCTCCAGGCGCGGCCGCGTGCGCGGCACGATGATCGCCTTCTTGTCGAACGACAGGATCTCGCAGAAGGTGTTGTAGCCGCCCATCGCCACCACGCCGGCAGCGCGCTGCATCAGCGCGCCGAGATTGTTGGTGAAGGTGAGCGTGCGGATGTTGCCGAACCGCGTGGCCCGCTCCTTGAACGCCTCGCGCTCGCTCGCCGACATGAATGGACCGAAGACGATCACCGCGCCATAGGGAATGTGCGGGTCGGCTTCGTACGCCGACAGCACCCAGTCGATGAGGTCGGCGCCGTCGCCGCCGCCGCCGGCGGTGACCAGGATGAACGGTCCGTCGATCTCGTCGACCTCGTGCGGGGTGTCGGCATGCAGCGGCAGTTCGCGCCGCAGATAGCCGGTGTAGACCATCTTGTGGCGCACCGACGGCGGCACCGTGATGCCGGTCAGCGGCTTGTTGATCTGCGGCAGGCCGTAGATCCAGATCTCGTCGTAGAGATCGCGCAGCGCCGGCACGACGTTCTTGCGCTCCCATTCCTGGGCGAGCGCCGCCGGGTCGTCCATGACGTCGCGCAGCCCGAGCACCAGCGGCGTGCCGCTCTCCTTGAGAAGATGCAGCGCCGGCACGACCTCGCCGCGCAGGCCGGTCGGCTCCTTGTCGACGATGAACAGGTCGGGCCGGTAGATGTCGGCGGTGTCGCGGATGATCCGCGTGCGCATCTCCATCGTATGCTCGACACCGACGCGCAGGTTGGCCGAATCGTACTCTCCGGTCTCGATCAGCTTGACCACGCCCGGGATGCGCACGAAGTCGATGCCCGAACGGAACTCGTACGACCCGATGACCGGCGACCCCGACAGGATC
>VGCQ01000178.1 GCA_016870055.1 Alphaproteobacteria bacterium
CAGCTCGACGATGCGGCCGGCCACCGTGGCGTTGACCTCGACCGTCACCTTGTCGGTCTCGAGCTCGCACAACGGCTGGTCGATCGCGACGGCATCGCCCGCCTTGACCAGCCACTTGGCCACTGTGGCTTCGGTGACCGACTCGCCCAGGGTGGGAACCTTGATCTCGACAGCCATGAGACGAACCTCCTCGCGATCAGCCGAGCGTCAGGGCGCGGTCGACCAGATCGGTCTGTTCCTTGACGTGGTTGCGCGCCGAGCCGGTGGCGGGCGACGCCGATTCGGGCCGCCCGATATAGATCGGCCGCTTGGCCTTGACGTCGATCCCGGCGAGCGACCGTTCGATGCGGCGGTCGACGAAATGCCAGGCGCCCATGTTCTCGGGCTCCTCCTGGCACCACACGACCTCGGCGTTGGGGTAGCGCGCGAGACGAGCGCCGAGCCGCGTCACCGGGAAAGGATAGAGCTGCTCGATGCGCTTGATGTTGATGTCGTCGATGCCGCGCTTGCGCCGCTCGGCCACCAGGTCGAAGTAGACCTTGCCCGAACATAGGACGACGCGGCGGATCCTGGCCGGCTCGACGAGCTTGTCGGTCTCGACCAGGATGCGCTTGAACGACGTGCCCGGGCCGAAATCGGCCAGGCTCGACACGCAATCCTTGTGGCGCAGCAGCGACTTCGGCGTCATCACCACCAGCGGCTTGCGGAACGAGCGGCGGACCTGACGGCGCAGCGCATGGAAGAAGTTGGCGGGCGTCGTCGGCACGATCACCTGCCAATTGTCCTCGGCCGAGAGCTGCAGGTAGCGTTCCAGGCGGGCCGAGCTGTGCTCCGGTCCCTGGCCCTCGTAGCCGTGCGGCAACAGCAGCACCAGGCCGTTCATGCGCAGCCACTTGCTTTCGCCTGAGCAGATGAACTGGTCGATGATGACCTGCGCGCCATTGGCGAAATCGCCGAACTGCGCCTCCCACATCACCAGCGCATTGGGCTCGGCCGACGAGTAGCCGTACTCGAAGCCCAGCACGCCGGCCTCGTTCAGCGGGCTGTCGATCACCTCGAAATGTGCCTGGTCCTTGGCCACGTGATTGAGCGGCACGTACTTGCTCTCGTTGGTCTGGTCGACCAGCACGGCGTGGCGTTGCGAGAAGGTGCCGCGCCCGGAATCCTGGCCGCTCAGGCGGACCGGCGTGCCTTCGGCGAGCAGCGTGCCCCAGGCCAGCGCCTCGCCGGTCGCCCAGTCGATGCCCTGGCCGGTCTCGATCGACTTGCGCTTCTCCTGGAGCTGGCGGGCGAGCTTGCGGTTGAGGTCGAAGCCCTGCGGCGGCTCGGAGAGGGCGCGGCCGACAGCAAGCAGCCGGTCGAGCTCGACCGCGGTCGTGCCTTTGCGATCCTCCTCGCCCGGCGCCACGGTCAGGCCGGCCCAGCGGCCCTCCAGCCAGTCGGCCTTGTTGGGCTTGTACTGCGACGCCGCCTCCAGCGCCTTGTCGAGCTTGTCGCGCAATTCGGCGTCGAGTGCGGCCACGTCGGCCGGCGTCACCACGCCCTCGGCCTCGAGCCGCGCAGCGTAGACCTCCTTCACCGTCTTGTGCGCGCCGATCTCCTTGTACATCAGCGGCTGGGTGAACATCGGCTCGTCCGACTCGTTGTGGCCGTGCCGGCGGTAGCAGAACATGTCGATGACGATGTCGCGCTTGAAGTGCTGGCGGTACTCGGTGGCGATGCGCGCCACGTGGACCACCGATTCGGGATCGTCGCCGTTCACGTGCAGGATCGGCGCCTGCACGATCTTGGCGACCTCCGTGCAATAGGGGCCGGAGCGCGAGTAGGTCGGCAGCGTGGTGAAGCCGATCTGGTTGTTGACCACGAAATGGACCGTGCCGCCGATGCGGTAGCCGCCGAGATCGGAGAGGTCGAGGCTTTCGGCGACCAGCCCCTGGCCGGCGAAGGCGGCATCGCCGTGCATCAGGATCGCCATGACCTGGCTGCGCTCGCTGTCGCCGCGCTGGTCCTGCTTGGCGCGCGCCTTGCCCAGCACCACGGGATTGACCGCTTCGAGATGCGAGGGGTTGGGCGACAGCGAGACGTGGATGGCGGTGCCGTCGAACTCGCGGTCGGCCGAGGCGCCGAGATGGTACTTGACGTCGCCCGAGCCGCGCATTTCCTCGGGCTGCGAGGAGCGGCCCTGGAACTCCGAGAACAGCGCGGTGTAGCTCTTGTTCAGGACGTGGACCAGGGTGTTGAGGCGGCCGCGATGGGGCATGCCGATCACGACGTCGCGGATGCCGAGCTGGCCGCCGCGCTTCAGGATCTGCTCGAGCGCCGGGATCAGCGATTCGCCGCCGTCGAGGCCGAAGCGTTTGGTGCCGACGAACTTCACGCCGAGATAGCGTTCCAGCCCCTCGGCTTCGACGACGCGCTGCAGGATGGTGCGGCGGCCTTCGACGGTGAACTCGGTGTGATTCTCGATGTGCTCGATACGCTCCTGGATCCACGCCTTCTGGTCGGGATCGGAGATGTGCATGTACTCGACGCCGATCTTGCCGCAGTAGGTCTTGCGCAAGCGGTCCCAGATCTGGCGCAGCGTGGCCGCCTCGCCGAGGCCGAGCGAGCCGAAGATCAGGATCGGGCGGTCCCAATCGGCCTCGCCGAAGCCGTAGGTCGCGGGATCGAGCTCGCGGTGCAGCTCGCGCTTCACCAGGCCCAGCGGATCGAGGTCGGCCTCGAGATGGCCTCGGATGCGATAGGAGCGGATCAGCAGGAAGGCGCGCGAGGTGTCGTGCGCGGCGGCGCGGATCTCGGCCTCGGCCATGCCAGCGACCGGTGCTGCGGCCGCCTTGCCGTTGGCCTTGACGTTGCGGTTGGCGGGCGACGGCAGGGTCTCGGGATCGACGGCGCCGACCACGCGCGCGCCGTTGGGCGCCCACGAGGCGCCGCGCAGCTCGGCCAGCACCTCGCCCTTGTGCTCGGCCAGAGCGGAAAAGAAGGTGCGCCACTCGGGATCGACGGCATTGGGATCGCCGAGGAAGCGGGCGTGCAGCTCCTCGATGAAAGGCGCATTGGCGCCGAACAGGAACGATGTCTGCTCTGCTCGCATGGACGATTTCTCCTTGTCCTCCTCTCCCCGGCTCGGGGGAGAGAGGAATGTGAGAACGCGGTCTATCCCTTCATCGCCTTCAGCATCTCCTCGCCGAGCGCCGCGGGAGAGTCGGCGACATGGACGCCGGCCGAGCGCAAGGCGTGGACCTTGAATTCGGCGGTGTCCTGGCCGCCCGAGATCACGGCGCCGGCATGGCCCATGCGGCGGCCCGGCGGTGCGGTGCGGCCGGCGATGAATCCGACGACCGGCTTCTTCGTCTTGCTGGCCTTGATGAACTCCGCCCCCTTGACCTCGGCGTCGCCGCCGATCTCGCCGATCATGACGATGCCCTGGGTCTCGGGGTCGGCGATCAGCATCTCCAGGCATTCGACGAAGTTGGTGCCGTTCACCGGATCGCCGCCGATGCCGATGCAGGTCGTCTGGCCGAGCCCGACCGCCGTGGTCTGCGCCACCGCCTCGTAGGTGAGCGTGCCCGAGCGCGAGATGATGCCGATCTTGCCGCGCTTGTGGATGTGGCCCGGCATGATGCCGATCTTGCACTCCTCGGGCGTGATGACGCCCGGGCAATTGGGCCCGATCAGCCGCGACTTGGAGCCGGCGAGCACGCGCTTGACCCGTACCATGTCGAGCACCGGGATACCCTCGGTGATGCAGACGATCAGCGGCAGCTCGGCGTCGATCGCTTCCAGGATCGAATCGGCGGCGTGGGGTGCGGGCACGTAGATCACGCTCGCCGTGGCGCCGGTCTTGGCGACGGCCTCGGCCACGGTGTCGAACACCGGCAGGTCGAGATGGCTGCTGCCGCCTTTGCCCGGCGTGACGCCGCCCACCATCTTGGTGCCGTAGGCGATCGCCTGCTCGGAATGGAAGGTGCCCTGGCTGCCGGTGAAGCCCTGGCAGATGACCTTGGTGTTCTTGTCGACCAGGACGGCCATCAGCCCGCCTCCTTCACCGCGGTGACGATCTTGTGCGCGGCGTCGGCCAAATTCTCGGCCGAGGTGATTTTCAGCCCCGACTGTTTCAGGATCTTCTTGCCGAGCTCGACGTTGGTGCCTTCCAGCCGCACCACCAGCGGCACGTGCAGGTTGACCTCGCGGGCCGCCGCCACGACGCCCTCGGCGATCACGTCGCAGCGCATGATGCCGCCGAAGATGTTGACCAGGATGCCTTCGACGTTGGCATCCTTGAGGATGATCTTGAACGCCGCGGTCACGCGCTCCTTGGTGGCGCCGCCGCCGACGTCGAGGAAGTTGGCGGGTTCGGCGCCATAGAGCTTGATGATGTCCATGGTGGCCATGGCGAGCCCCGCGCCGTTCACCATGCAGCCGATCTGGCCGTCGAGCTTGACGTAGTTCAGCGCGTACTTGGCGGCCTCGGTCTCGGCGGGATCCTCCTCGTCGACATCGCGCAGATCCTCGAACTCCTTGTGGCGGAACAGGCCGTTGTCGTCGAAGTTCATCTTGGCGTCGAGCGCCACGACCTCGCCCGCCGCCGTGACCACCAGGGGATTGATCTCGATCAGCGAGCAGTCGAGCTCGGTGAAGGCCTTGTAGAGGCCGCCGACCAGCTTGACGAACTCGCCGACCTGCTTGCCGCTCAGGCCCAGCGCAAAGGCGAGCTTGCGGCCTTCGTAGGCCTGGAAGCCGGCCGCCGGATCGATCGCCTGCTCGACGATCTTCTCGGGGTGCTCCTTGGCCACCGTTTCGATATCCATGCCGCCTTCGGTCGACGCGATGACGGCGATACGGCCGACCTTGCGGTCGACCAGCATCGAAAGATAAAGCTCGCGTTTGATGTCGCAGCCGGCCTCGATGTAGAGGCGCTTGACCGTCTTGCCGGCCGGACCGGTCTGCTTGGTGACGAGGTCGTGGCCGAGCATGGCGGCGGCGTGCTGGCCGACCTCCTCGACCGACTTGGCCAGCCGCACCCCGCCTTTGCCGTCGGGATCGTCCTTGAAGCGGCCCTTGCCGCGGCCACCGGCATGGATCTGGGATTTGACGACGCTCACCGTGCCGCCGAGCTTGCGCGCCACGTCCATCGCTTCGTCCTTGGTATAGGCGACGCCGCCCTTGAGCAGCGGAACGGCGAACTTGGCCAGCAAAGCCTTGGCCTGATACTCGTGGATGTTCATGAAATCCTGGGGTTCGGCCGTTAGTTTTTAAATGCAACTGACAGGGATCAGCGGCACTCTATGAGTGCCGCCTGCCCTTGGCAACGCGGGACTGACGAGATTCCCGGCGGTTCGACCAAAGTCGCAAGAAGCCTGCCGATCAGGCCCGGCCGACGATCTTGTTGGTGGCCTCGATCAGCGACTTCACGGCGGCGACCGACTTGTCGAACATCGCCTTTTCGTCGGCGCTGAACTCGACCTCGACGATGCGCTCCACGCCGCCTTTGCCGATCACCACCGGCACGCCGATATAGAGACCCTTGATGCCGTACTCGCCGTTCAGCATAGCGGCGCAGGGCAGCAGGCGCTTCTTGTCCTTGAGGTAGGACTCGGCCATGGCGATGGCGGAAGCGGCCGGCGCATAGAACGCCGAGCCGGTCTTGAGCAGGGCCACGATCTCGGCACCGCCGTCGCGGGTGCGCTGCACGATCTTGTCCAGCCGCTCCTTGGTCGTCCAACCCATGTCGACCAGGTCGTGCAGCGAGATGCCGCCGACCGTCGAGTAGCGCAGCAGCGGCACCATGGTGTCGCCGTGGCCGCCCAGCACGAAGGCAGTGACGTCCTCGACCGAGACGTTGAATTCCTCGGCGAGGAACAGACGGAAGCGGGCGCTGTCGAGCACGCCCGCCATGCCGACGACGCGGTTGGGCGGGAAGCCGGTGACCTCCTGCATCAGGCCGACCATGGCGTCGAGCGGGTTGGTGATGACGATGACGAAGGCATCGGGAGCGTGCCGCTTGATGCCCTTGCCGACCACGTCGATGACCTTGGCGTTGATGCCGACCAGGTCGTCGCGGCTCATGCCGGGCTTGCGCGGCACGCCGGCGGTCACGATCACCACGTCGGCGCCTTCGATGTCCTTGTAGTCGGAGGTGCCACGGTAGCCGGCATCGAAGCCTTCGACCGGGCTCAATTGGGCAATGTCGAGCGCCTTGCCCTTGGCGATGCCCTCGGCGTCGGGAATATCGAACAGGACGATGTCGCCCAGTTCCTTCTGGCCGGCAAGCAGCGCCAGCGTGCCGCCAATCTGTCCGGCGCCGATCAGCGCGATCTTCTTGCGAGCCATGCCGAGAACCCCCGTTTGCGTGAAAGCGGCGCGTGGTAGCGCGATTCGCGGGGAGCGGCAAGCCGGAGCGAAATCCGATGGCATTCGCGCGCTCAAGAGATGCGCGTTGCATCGGCCATGGCTCGCCTAGCTGGTTCCAGCCGGGCGGGGTGTGCTTCGGGTGGTCCGTCTACCGGATGGGATCGAGATCGAAGGAAAGACGACCGATATCACGGGCTGAATGGACGATGTGTAGAATGATGGTCTCGCCACTCAAAACCCGGAAATAGATATTGTATCGCCCATAAACTGCAAGGCGCAGTCCCGGCCGGATCGAATCGCGCGGCACGCCGGCGTGGCCGGTCTCAGCAATGCGCAGAAGGTGATCGATAAGTTCTGACGTGAACCGTCGCGCCTCGTCGACGCTGTCGGCTGCGATGAAATCGAAGATGTCGTCGAGATCAGCGTATGCCTGATCGGTGACGATCAGCTCTTTCGGCTCAATCGTGCTTCTCCCCTGGCAGTGATATCGGCCTTCATCACCTCAGGGTCGGGCGAGCGGCGATACTCGCCGCGCCGATAGGCGGCGTCCGCGGCATCGATCTTTACCCGAAGGGCAGCGAGATCGGCCTCGTACTCCTCGACCATGCGCACACCGGCTCGCACGACGGCGTCGGCCGACGGGAAATTTCCCTTGGCAACCTGCCGGGCAATGATGGCATCCGCCTCGTCACCGGGGACGTAGCTCTTGCTCATAAGTCCATTCTAATCCGTTTCCCAGCCGCCTCAAACGGACAGCAGCGACCGCGCGGTACAGGAATCAGCGCCCGAGCGGCGGCGGGGGACGGCCGCCGCCCGGGCCGCCGCGCGTGTGGGGGCCGCCTTGCTTGACGAAGCTAGCGTCGGCGGTGCCCACGAAGCAGCGCGGCACGTAGGGAAATTTCGCGGTCACGACGTAGTAATAGGTGCCCTTGGGGAACTCGGCGGTGACGCCGTCGCGGCCGTTGCATTCGTCGAGCTCGCCCAGGCCGCGCACATATTCGTAGTCGAGCGTGTAGGTGCCGTCGGGCCGCCCGCCCGGGCCGCCGGCATCGCGCGCCGCCTTCAGGCGCCAGCTCGAGCGCAACGTCTCGTCGAAATAGATCGGAAAGCCGTCGGCCGCCCAGCCGATCATCAGAGGCTTGCCGCGGCCGCCCAGCTTGTCGAGCAGGCCGGTCGGCACGCCGTGATAGTGATACGAGCCGTCGGGCTGAACGTGGGCGTTGTTCTGGTCGATGCCGAGCGGCCGGCTGCCCGACAAGGCTTCGATCATCCAGCCCGAGCGGCGATCGTCGTTCCAGTACTCGGCGGTGTTGGGATCGAACACGACGCCGTTCAGCGCCACGCCGAACAGATGGTTCGGCCGGTAGTAAGCGACGCGGCCGGCCTTCGCGGGCTTGAGCGGCATGCGGAAGTAATAGCGCTGCGCCGCGATCGAGTTGGGATTGAAGCGGTTGGGGAAGTGGCCGGTGGCATGGTTGGGCAGGCCGTCGGCGCGCACGAAGCGCAGGCCCTGGCTCTCGTCGATCTCCATCTGCTGCGCCGCCGCCGCGCGCGGCACGAGATCGAGCCACCACGATTGCTGCCGTTCGGCCTGCTTGGCCGAGCCGGTGCCGTGATCGCCATGCGCCCAGGCGCTGCCCGCGACAAGCAGCGCGAGCGCACTCGTCCAGAGGTGCTTCATCGTCCGTTCAACCGCCTCGTCTGCCATACGCACGAGGCGCGTGCGTCATCCCCTCAGACGGGATGCTTGCGGAAATGGGCCAACATCAAGGCAGTGGCCGTGTCGGCCGCCTGGTCCATGACGAAGTGGCCGACGCCCGGCAGGACTTCCATGGCGAAGGTGGCGCCGACGAATTCGCGCGTGCCGTGCGCGGCGTCGGGCCCGACCGTGGCGTCGACATCGCCCCAGATGTAGAGCGTCGGCACCGTGATCGAGCCGATGTCGGCGGCCAGCCCGACATTGGCGCGATACCAGGCGAGAGCGGCTTCGAGGGCGGCCGGGTTGCCGAGCACCGAGAGATGCTGATCCATGGCCTCGGCCGGCACGCCCTGTCCGAACATGCCGTCGCGCAGGCGGCGGGCGTTGTCGGCCAGCAGCATCTTGCCGGTCTCGGCATCGAGGAAGGCGCGGTGATGACGCGAGCGATGTTTCTGGTCGCCGTCCTCCTTCAAGAGCGCGCGACGGAAAGACTTGGGATGCGGCCGCGACAGCACGGTGAGCGAGGCGAGGCGATCGGGATGCTTGCCCGCGACTCCCCAGGCGACCTGGCCGCCCCAGTCGTGGCCGACCAGATGGAAGCGCTTGCCGTCATGGCCGGCAGCCCCTGCGATTCGATCGCATCGGCCACCAGCTTGTCGAAGGCATAGTTGGCGAGCGTCGCCGGATCGGGCCGCGCACCCGGCGAGTAGCCGCGCTGATCCGGGGCGACGGCGCGGTAGCCGGCGGCGGCCAGCGCCGGCAAAGCCGCCCGCCAACTGTGGCGCGATTCGGGAAAGCCGTGCAGCAGCAGCACGAGCGGCCCCTCGGCCGGGCCCGCGACATCGACGGTGAAGGCGAGGCCCGACCGGGTTGTCAGGCTCGTGCTGTCCGCCATGCGGCGATCAGGTCACGCCGTTGGCCTTGAACCAGGCGATCGCCCGCTTCCAGCCGTCCTCGGCCGCTTCCTTGCGGTAGCTCGGGCGGTAGTCGGCGTTGAAGGCGTGCGGCATGTCGGGATAGGTGAAGATCTCCGACTTCTTGGCCGCAGCACTGCCGTCCTTCAGCGCGGCGCGCATCCTGTCGACGGTGTCGTTCGGAATGCCGGTGTCGGCGCCGCCATAGAGGCCGAGCACCGGCGCCTTGAGATCCTTGGCGAGCTCGACCGGATGCTTGGGAGTCATCGCCGTGGCATCGCCGACGACGCGGCTGTACCAGGCCACACCCGCCTTCAGGCCGGCGTTGTGGGCGGCATAGAGCCAGGTGATGCGACCGCCCCAGCAGAAGCCGGTGACGCCGAGCTTGGCGGTGTCGGCCTTGCCCTCGCCCTTGGCAAAGGCGACACAGGCGTCGAGATCGCCCATGACCTGCGCGTCGGGCACCTTGGAGACCAGCTCGGCGATCAGCTTGGGAATCTCGGTGTAGACCTTGGGATCGCCCTGGCGGAAGTAGAGCTCGGGGGCGATGGCGTAGTAGCCGGCCTTGGCGAAGCGGCGGCACATGTCGGCGATGTGGGCGTGCACACCGAAAATCTCCTGCACCACCAGGATGG
>VGCQ01000179.1 GCA_016870055.1 Alphaproteobacteria bacterium
AATAGGGCTTTCCCATCCATGCTGGCCTCCACTGCCCAGCTAGCATCTTGAATCAGATTTCCGATTCCTTGGGAATCCCCCTTCGATTCCTATTTCACGCGCGACGCTCTAGCTTGGTGGCTGTGCGCCGCGCAGGTCGCGTACCGCGAGACCGAGCACGCCAGGAACGCCGACGAGAAACGCCGAAAGCAAGATCGCCACACCGAGTGCGGAGGGCTCGACGACCAGAGCGGCGGTGGCCCCGCCGATCGGCCGTCCGCCCTGCATCATGGTGCGCAACAGCGCGAAGGTGCGACCGTGCAACGGAGGCGGCACGATGGCCATGCGCAATGTCTGCGCCCAGACGGTGAGCGGCGCGGCCATGGCGCCGAACGCGAACAGAGCGGCGGCAGCGGCGAGCACATCGTGGGCGGGCAGCAGCGCCGCGATGGCGGCTCCGGCCAGCGCTTGCGCGATGCAGATGCAAAGGCCGAGCCTACCGCCCGGTGCGGCGCCACCGGCGAGCAGTGCCGCCACCATCTGTCCCGCGGCGAAGGCGGCCAGCAGCAGTCCATACGCTTCGGCGCCACCTGAAAGCCGCGTCTCGGCCAGGACGGGCAGCCAAGCAAGCACCAGGCCAAGGCCGATGTTGAACACCAGAAACATCAGTGTCGTCGACAGGAGGAAGCGATTGCCCGCCAGCAGCCGGACCGCTGCGCCAAGCGGTGCCTGTCGGGGCCGAGCGCCGGCGGCCTGCTGCTGCGGCAGACGGGCGAGCGCCCAGGCGAACGCCAGATAGATTGCCGCGCTCAGCAGCACGGCAAGCGGTGCGCCCCATCCGGCGATCAGCGCGCCGCCGAGCAACGGCCCGACGACGCCTCCCACCGTGTAGCCGAGCACTTCCAGCCCGTTCGCTGCCTGTCGGCGCTCGGCCGGCACCAGGGCCGGGATCAGCGTTGGCGTGCCGGCCAAGGGGATCATCATCAGCAATCCGAAGACGGCGGCGACGAGGTAGAGATGCCACAGCGCCAGGAGGTCGAGCGCATGGAGGATTGGTACCGACAGGATCGCGATAGCACGCAGCAGGTTGTCGAGCGCCATGGCCAGCCGACGATCGAAACGGTCGAGCACCCAGCCGGCGAAGAAGCCGCCGATCAAGATCGGCGCGGTGAAGGCCACCATCAGCCAACCCACGGCAGCCGGCGAGCCGGTATGGGCATAGACGAACCACACGATGGCGATGCGCACGATCTCGTCGGCCGTGACGGCCGCGGCGAACCCGATCCAGAACCGGCGAAACGCCGGTTGCTCGATGAGGAGCGTTCGGTAACGCCGCAAGGCGGAGACAGCCATCGGCCGTTATTACCATATAGATGGTTAGAATGGGAGCATGTCGATTGGACCATGCTGCGCGGAACCGGCGTTCGCTGCGCCGGCGCTAGCGGCCGAACCGTCGTGGCTCTGTGAATCGCCTTGCGAGACCAAGCCCGCCGGTCTAAACCGGCCGCACCCTTGGCGCCGGGCTCGCAAATGCACGGCCCGATCAATTTTCTCAGCAATGACAGAGACTTAACTCAATGCTCTCGCGCGTCATCGGGCTTTTTTCCGCCGACATGGGCATCGATCTTGGGACGGCCAACACCTTGGTCTACGTCAAGGGCCGCGGCATCGTCCTGAACGAGCCGTCGGTCGTCTCGCTTACCACGCAAAGCGGCAAGCGCCAGGTCCTGGCGGTCGGCGAGGAAGCCAAGATGATGCTGGGCCGCACCCCCGGCAACATCCAGGCCATCCGGCCGCTGCGCGACGGCGTCATCGCCGACTTCGAGGTCGCCGAGGCGATGATCAAGCACTTCATCTCGAAAGTGCACAATCGTCGCTCGTTTGCCCATCCGCAGATCGTCGTCTGCGTGCCGTCCGGTTCGACGGCGGTCGAGCGACGCGCCATCCAGGAATCGGCCGAGAGCGCCGGCGCCCGCAAGGTCTGGCTGATCGAGGAGCCGATGGCCGCCGCGATCGGTGCCGGCTTGCCGGTCACCGAGCCGACCGGCTCGATGGTGGTCGATATCGGCGGCGGCACGACCGAGGTCGCGATCCTGTCGCTGGGCGGCATCGTCTATCCGCGCTCGGTGCGCGTCGGCGGCGACAAGATGGACGAGGCCATCATCGGCTACATTCGTCGCAACCATAACCTGCTGGTCGGCGAAAGCTCGGCCGAGCGCATCAAGAAGACCATTGCCTCGGCCTGCCCGCCCGAGGACGGCGAGGGCCGCACCATGGAGATCAAGGGCCGCGACCTGATGAACGGGGTCCCGAAGGAACTGGTCATCACCGAGCGGCAGATCGCCGAAAGCCTGCAGGAGCCGGTGAGCGCCATCGTCGAGGCGGTCAAGGTGGCGCTGGAGAACACCGCACCGGAGCTTGCTGCCGACATCGTCGACAAGGGCATCGTGCTGACCGGCGGTGGCGCCATGCTGAGCAACATGGACACCGTGCTGCGTCAGGCGACCGGCCTGCCGGTGTCGGTCGCCGAGGATCCGCTGCTCTGCGTGGCTCTCGGTACCGGCCATGCGGTCGAGAATATCGACCGTCTGCGCGGTGTGCTGTCGTCGATGTATTGATCGAACTTCCTTCCGTCACGCTCCTCTCCCCCAAGGGGGAGAGGAACATGAAGGGAAGCGGGGCGACTTGGAGTAAGATGCGCCGGCCATGGCGATCCGGGACGACTTCGAGGTAGCCGCTGCCCAAGTGCGGGCAGCCGTGCAGCGCTTCGCGCTCGGTCTGCTGGTCATCGCCGCGTTCGGCGCCATGCTGGTCGGCAAGGCCGACACCGTGCTGGTCGAGCATGCCCGCGTGCTCGCTCTCGATCTGGCGAGCCCGGTGCTCGAGGCGATCGCCCGGCCGGTCGCCGCAGCCAACCGCGCCATCGCCGACCTGAAGGAATTCGCCTCCCTGCGCGAGGAAAACGCCCGGCTGCGCGAAGAGAACGCCCGCTTGCTTGCCTGGCAGACCGCGGCGCAGCGTCTGGAGAACGAGAATGACGGTCTGCGCGGCCTTGCCAACTTCCGCGAGGGACCGGAAGCCTCGTTCATCACCGCCCGCATCGTCGGCGACAGCGTCAGCGCCTATGTGCGCGGCGCATTGCTCAACGTCGGCCGCAAGGCCGGCGTGGCGCCTGGCCAAGCGGTGGTGACCGGCGAGGGCCTGGCCGGCCGCATCGCCGAGGTGGGCGACAACAGCGCACGCGTCCTCTTCGTCACCGACGTGAACTCGCGGCTGCCGGTGCTGATCGAGCGTACCCGCGAGCGCGCCATCCTGGCCGGCGACAATTCCAGCCAGCTTCGTCTCACCCTGCTGCAGAGCGTGGCGGGCGTGCAGCGCGGCGATCGCATCATCACCTCGGGCCATGGCGGCAGCTTCCCGGTCGGCATTCCGATCGGCGAGGTGGTCGAGACCGGCGAAGGCCGTGTGCGGGTTCGGCCATTCGCCGACTTCTCGCGGCTCGAGTTCGTGCGCGTCGTCGACTACGGCGTGAGCGGCCTGGTGAGCGGCGCGGGCTCGAGTGCGCCCTCGACACCCTCGGGCGTGGCCGGTCAACGGGTGCGGTGATGAAAGCCGATGGTGTCCTGGCGGCACTCGACCGGTGGGGACGCGCCACACTGCCCGGCGCGGTCCTGCTGTTCTTCGTGTTGCTGACGCTCGCGCCGTTGCGCGCGCCGTACCTGTCCGATGCCCTGCCGCTCTTGCCGGCGCTCGTCGTCTACCAGTTCAGCCTGGCCACGCCCGAGCGGCTGCCCGGACCGCTGCTGCTGGTGATGGGCATCCTGCTCGACCTGCTGCTGGGTGGGCCGGGCGCCCCGGTCGGGGTGAGCGCTTTGGGCTTCGTGCTGATCCGCGCCGCGGTGGTCGCCAACCGGCGCTATCTGGTGGGGGTGCCGTTCCTGTTCCAGTGGTTCGGTTTCGGCCTGTTGGTTTGGGGCTTCGTCGTGCTGGTCTGGAGTTTGACGGCGCTGTTCACCTGGACCGCGGTCGACCCGGTGCCGGCGATGATCCAATATGTCGTCGTGGTCGTGATCTATCCCCTGCTGGCACCGCTGCTCGCCCGGGTGCGGGCGCGTGATCCGCTGAACGTGCCCGAGCCATCACGCGGCACGGCGCGGCCGGGCGAGACCTCGCCATGATGCGCTATCGCAAGGGCGACGGCGAACGCTCGAGCCTGTTTACACGCCGCACGTTGCTGCTGGGCGGGGCGCAGGCTGTGCTGATGTCGGCGCTGGCCGGCCGGCTCTATCAGCTCCAGGTCATCGAGACGCAGCGTTTCTCCACGTTGGCCGAGGAGAACCGCATCAACCTCCGCCTGCTGCCGCCGTCGCGCGGCCTGATCTTTGATCGCGCCGGCCAGCCGCTCGCCGTCAACCGCAACAACTTCCGTGCCATGGCGACCTCGGACCGTGGCCGCGGCGCCGAGCTGCTGGTCGAGCGGCTCGACCAGATTTTCGGCTTGGGCGAGGCCGAGAAGAGCCGCCTGGTGCGCGAGCTGCGGCGCAGCCGCAACGCCCAGCCGGTCGTGGTGCGCGAAAATCTCGGTTGGGAGGAGGTGGCCCGGCTGGAGTTCAATGCGCCCGACTTGCCCGGCGTTTTCATCGATCTCGGTCAGACGCGCGACTATCCCGAAGGCGAGCTGATGAGCCACATCGTGGGCTACACCGGCCGCGTCGCCGACGAGGACCTCGCCGGGCGCGACGATCCGGTGCTGCAGCTCGCCATCATGCGCTTCGGCAAGAAGGGCGTCGAACGCTCGCTCGAGGACGGCCTGCGCGGCCGCGCCGGCGCCGTCCAGGTCGAGGTCAATGCCGTCGGCCGTGTGGTGCGCGAGCTCGACCGCACCGAGGGCCAGCCCGGCTCGAACGCGCTGCTCACCATCGACCTCGATCTGCAGCGTTTCGTGGCCGAGCGCATGAAGGATCATCAGAGCGGCTCGGTGGTGGTGCTCGACGTGATCACCGGCGACGTGCTGGCCATGGTGTCGACGCCCGGTTTCGACCCCAACACGTTCGCCCGCGGCATCACCCAAAGCGAGTGGCGCGATCTCCTGGACAGTCCCGAGCGGCCGTTGCACAACAAGTCGATCGCCGGCGTCTACCCGCCGGGCTCGACCTACAAGATGGTGACGGCGTTGGCGGCGCTCGAATCGCGCGCCATCGATCCGTGGACGCGGCTGCCGTGCAACGGCTTCCTCGAGCTCGGCAACATCAAGTTTCACTGCTGGCTGAAGGGCGGTCACGGCTCGACCAACGTCGTCGAGGCGATCGCCCATTCCTGCGACTGCTTCTTCTACGAGGCGGCGCGCAAGGCCGGTGTCGACCGTATTGCCGACATGGCCAACCGGCTGGGCTTCGGCCGCCAGAGCGAGCTTGGCCTGCCCGGCGAATCGACCGGCATCCAGCCCAGCCGCGCCTGGAAGCAGGAGAAAGTTGGCAAGCCGTGGCAGCACGGCGACACGTTCAATCTCGGGATCGGCCAGGGCTACATGACCGCCACGCCCTTGCAGCTCGCCATTATGACGGCGCGCCTCGCCAATGGCGGCTACGAGGTTCAACCCAATCTCCTGCTCGCTTCGGCGACGCCGCGCGAGGAGCTGGCACCGCCCAAACCGCGCGACAAGCCCACCGCGCCGTCGTTGCGCCTCAACCCGCAGCACCTCGCACTGATTCGCGAAGGCATGGTCCAAGTCGTCGCGGCCGGCACCGCCAACCATCTGCGTGTCGACGCCAAGGGCAAGCCGATCGAGCCGGCTTTCCGCTTCGCCGGCAAGACCGGCACAGCGCAGGTCAAGCGCATCACCGAGCGTGAGCGCGACATGGGCATCACCCAGGCGCAGCTGCCCTGGCATCTCAGGCATCACGCGCTGTTCGTTTGCTTCGGCCCGAACGACAATCCGCGCTACGCCTGTGCCGTGATCGTCGAGCACGGCATGGCCGGCGGCGCCACGGCCGGCCCGATCGGCCGCGACGTGCTGCTCGAAACCATGAAGCGCGACCCCTCGCGCCGCACCGACCGCTTCCGCAAGATGGCGTCGCGGTGAGGGCCTCGACATGAGCCTGGCTCTCGACGCACCGGCTCCCGTCGGCTTCGCCGAGAAAATCTGGCGCATCAACTGGGGCCTCGTGCTGGTGCTGACGGCGATCGCCGCCATCGGGGTGGTGGCGCTCTACTCGGCCGCCGGCGGCCGCTTCGAGCCGTGGGCGGCGCGGCACGCCGTGCGCTACTGCGCGGCCTTCGGCTTGATGCTGGTTGTCGCCCTGATCCATCCCAGGGTGTGGCTGGCGCTCGCCTGGCCGATCTACGTCGTCTCGATGCTGCTGCTGGTCGCTGTCGACATCGTCGGCAAGATCGGCATGGGCGCGCAGCGCTGGCTGGTGATCGGACCGATGCAGATTCAGCCGTCGGAGATCGCCAAGGTGGCGGTGATCCTGGTGCTGGCGCGCTACTATCACGGCCTGCGCAAAGAGGACGCGTCGCGCTCCCTCTATACCTTGCCGCCGCTCGCCGTCATCCTGGCCCCGGTGGCGCTGGTCATGGTCCAGCCCGACCTCGGTACCGCGATGATGGTGCTGCTGGGCGGCGGCGCGCTGCTGTTCGTGGCCGGGGTCAGGCTGTGGATGTTTCTCGCTGCGGCCATCACGTCGATCGGCTGCCTGCCGCTCGCCTGGTCGCTCATGCACGAGTACCAGCGCAAGCGCGTGCTGACCTTCCTCGATCCCGACCGCGACCCCTTGGGGGCGGGCTATCACATCACCCAATCCAAGATCGCCATCGGCTCGGGCGGCCTGTTCGGCAAAGGCTTCCTGAAGGGTACGCAGTCGTCGCTGAATTTCCTGCCCGAGAAGCAGACCGACTTCATCTTCACCACTTTCGTCGAGGAGTGGGGCATGGCCGGTGCTCTGGTCCTGCTCGCGCTGTTCGCCTTGGTGCTGGTCTGGGGGTTCTCCATCGCCTTCCGCAGCCAGCACCATTTCGGTCGGCTGGTGGCGCTCGGCGTCACCGCCATGATGTTCCTCTATGTCTTCATCAACACCGCCATGGTGATGGGGCTCCTGCCCGTGGTCGGCGTGCCGCTTCCCCTGGTCAGCAACGGCGGCACCGCCATGGTCACGGTGATGTTCGCCTGCGGCCTCTTGATCGGGGTCAATGTCTATCGCGACGCGCAATTTCCGCGCACGCGGTGATCGGCGAAGCGCGGACCCGACTCGACAAGGAATTCCCCACTTGTTATAGCCGCGCCGCTTCCGGCGATGGCCCCGAGCGAATTGGGGGCGCATAGCTCAGTTGGTAGAGCAGCTGACTCTTAATCAGCGGGTCCCAGGTTCGAGCCCTGGTGCGCCCACCATCGCCGGAAAGTTGAGAAGCCCCGCCGTTGCGGGGCTTTTCCATGTTCGAAACGTTGCTCAATCGATTGTTCCTTGAAGAACGAGTGCGGAAAGCTTGGCTGCGGGACCCACCCGGGACCCACCACTTACTAGTTGTCCGTCAGATGCCGGCGCTGCGGCATCACCTTATCGCCTGCGGAAAGGTCCAGTAGCATGTGACTGTTCCAGCAGGGCGCAGGCAGATGTAGCCGAACGCCGAATTCTCTTCGAGATAGACAGTTTCGCCAATTGCGAATTCGCGACATACGCCTGTGTGTGATTCGGCGTGGAAAATTGACCCCCTGAGTTGGGGGATCGGCGTCCAAAATTGACCCCCCAGGAGTTTCGGCGTTGCAGGCTGCCCGCTTTGCGCAAGATCGGGTGGTCGGGGGATGCTGGTGGTGGAGACGATCGGGCGGATCCGGCGAGAACGCCTCGTCAAGGGCAAGTCGATCAAGGAGATCGCGCGGGATCTCGGGGTGTCGCGCAATACGGTGCGCAAGGTCCTGCGGTCGGGAGAGACCCGGTTCGAGTACGAACGTGAAGTCCAGCCGAGACCGAAGCTGGGTCGCTGGACAGACGAGCTCGACAAGCTTCTGGCAGACAACGCGACCAAGGCTGCGCGCGAGCAGCTGACCCTGATCCGGTTGTTCGAGGAACTGCGCGGGCGCGGCTACGAGGGCGGTTACGACGCGGTGCGCCGCTACGCTCGGACCTGGGCCAAGGAGCGCGGGCACTCGACGGCGGCGGCTTATGTGCCGCTGAGCTTTGCGCCGGGGGAGGCCTACCAGTTCGACTGGAGCCACGAGATCGTCCTGCTGGGCGGAGTGACGGTGACCGTGAAGGTGGCGCATGTACGGCTCTGCCACAGCCGCATGCTGTTCGCGCGGGCCTATCCGCGCGAGACGCAGGAGATGGTGTTCGACGCCCACGACCGGGCCTTCGCGCTGTTCAAGGGTGCCTGTGGGCGCGGCATCTACGACAACATGAAGACTGCGGTGGAGACGATCTTCGTCGGCAAGGAGCGCCTCTACAATCGGCGCTTCCTGCAGATGTGCAGCCACTATCTGGTCGACCCGGTGGCCTGCACGCCGGCGTCGGGCTGGGAGAAGGGACAGGTCGAGAACCAGGTCGGCCTGGTGCGCGAGCGCTTCTTCACGCCGCGGCTGCGGTTCAGGACGCTCGACGAGCTGAATGCCTGGTTGCTCGACAAGTGCATCGCCTACGCCAAGGTCCATCGCCATCCCGAACTGACCGACCGGACGATCTGGCAGGTGTTCGAGGCCGAGCGGCCGAAGCTGGTTCCCTATGCCGGCCGGTTCGACGGCTTCCACGCCGTGCCGGCGGCGGTGTCCAAGACCTGCCTGGTGCGCTTCGACAACAACAGGTACTCGGTGGCGGCCAGCGCGGTTGGGCGGCCGGTCGAGATCCAAGCCTATGCCGATCGCGTCGTGATCCGCCAGAATGGCCGGACCGTCGCCGAACATCGGCGATCCTTCGCGCGCGGTACGACGGTCTACGACCCCTGGCATTACGTGCCGGTGCTGGCCCGCAAGCCCGGTGCTCTGCGCAATGGCGCCCCGTTCAAGGACTGGGTGCTGCCGGCCGCCCTGGAGCGCATACGGCGCAAGCTCGCCGGCGCCGACGATGGCAACCGCCAGATGGTCGATATCCTCGCCGCCGTGCTGAGCGACGGGCTGATGGCGGTCGAGGCGGCCTGCGCCGAGGCGCTGAGCCAAGGCGTCCACTCCGCCGATGTCGTTCTCAACATCCTGGCCCGCCAGCGCGATCCTGGCCCGCCGCCCGCCATCCTCACGCCCGCCGCGCTGACCCTGCACCACGCGCCGCTGGCCGACTGTGCCCGCTACGACAACCTCAGGAGAACCGTCTGATGGAACGCACGCACCTGTTCGACCTCATGGGCGCGCTCAAGCTCCATGGCATGAAGGCTGCCTTCGACGAGATCATGGCCACCGCCGTCAAGCGCCAGCACGAGCCGCAACGCGTTGTCGGCGATCTGCTCACCGCGGAGGTCAGCGAGAAGCAGGCGCGTTCGATCCGATACCAGCTCACCATCGCCAAGCTGCCACTGGCAAAGGACCTCGACGACTTCCAGTTGTGTTCCGGCGTCGGCGTTTGACCCCCCGATCGGCGTCC
>VGCQ01000180.1 GCA_016870055.1 Alphaproteobacteria bacterium
CAGATGCTCGCGCACCCGTTCGTCGTCGATCCGGATCACATTGCCCAGGGGGGGTGCCTCTGCTATCCTCTTCCATGGTGGCTCCTTGTTGAGCTGGCTTCGTCGGTCGTCTCGCAACGCCAACTTAACCAGAGCGGGAGCCACCGCCCAAATCTGCGAAAGATTCTTTACGTCATCCATATTTCCATGCTAGAAATTTGCGGCCCGCAGACTTCTTGTCTGCGGCTCTTCACTTGTATAAGGGGGGGTTCTTCGATGGCAGGCATGTTCATGACGATTTCCCGTTGCCACGTTAAGGCGGGCAACGAGAAGGAAGCGCGCAAGCTTCTCGAAAAAGAGATGAATCCGACCGACGGCAAGAAGCCTGGCGACGTTGTCGAGGGTCTCGTCGGGTTCGGCCTCATGAAGGCGAAGAAGGATCCGAGCATGTACGGCGTCGTGACCGTTTGGGAGAGCGAAGCCGCGTTCGACAAGATGGCGAAGAACCCGCGCGCCAAGGACGGCGGCGGTCTCGTCGGGAAGCTCCAGAAGCTTTGCGACGGCAAGATCAAGGGCGAAGGCTTCTACATCGAGAGCCTCTAAGTCTCTTCGGCCGATACCAGATATTCGGCAGGCCAGAGCCTATCGCATACAGGCAACGCCGGGCGCTCAACGCGCCCGGATGTCTGTATGCGACGGGGCACTTGCCTGCCGAAGCCGTTATAGGGGGCCTTCATCGTGGCACGCGGTCCGATCGAGGACATCTACCCGCTCACGGGTATGCAACGTGCCATGCTCGTCCGATGCCTGAGCTATCCCGACCAGCCGGTCTACATGGGCCAATGGTGGGCGCTCATCGAAGGACCACTCGATCGAACGGCGTTCTGCGCGGCCTGGGGCGCCGTGATCCAACGCCATGCCGCACTGCGTAGCGGCATTCACTGGGACACCAAGAAGGATCCATTCCAGGCTGTCCTGAGCGCGCCGGCCTTCCAGGTAGAGACGCTGGACTGGTCCGATCGCGCGGATTGGCGCGCCACACTCCAATCTTTTCTTGCGGCTGACCGCGCCACGCCCTTCGACCTGAAACGCCCTCCGCTGATGCGCGTGCGACTGGTTGCGCTGGCGCCGGACCGGCACATCGTCGTCTGGACACGCCATCATCTCGTGGTCGACGGCTGGTCTCTCGGCCTGATCGTCGACGAAGTGCTCGGCGCCTATCGCGGCCTCGCTGCGGCACCTGCTCTGGCGTTTCGTCGATATGTCGAATGGGACAACGGCAGGAACCTCACGGGTGCCCGCAAGCACTGGTCCCGGATTCTCGACGGCTATCATCCGCCCGAAACGATGATCGAGCCCGCCGGGACGGCACCAAGTATCGGCGAGCGAGTCATCCAGCTTTCTCAAGCGATCGGACAGCGGCTTTCCGTCGTCGCCACATCCGAGCGCCTGACGATGAGCACGCTCGTCGAGGGTGCCTGGGGGCTGGTGCTCGCCCGCGCGGCCGGCGTGGACGATGTCCTGTTTGGATGCGTGGAAACGGTTCGCCCGCCGGAGCTGCTGGGCGACCAGTCCGCTCATCTGGTCGGTCCACAGATCGGCATTCAGCCAGCCCGGATCGCCGTCGACGATACTCCACTGCGCGACTGGCTGGCCCGCCTGCAAGCATCGCGGGCGGCCGGGCGCGAAGCCGGTCATGTCGGGCTCGACGTCATTCGCGACATGCTCGACCTGCCGCGCAATGCGTTGCCGGTCGCGAGCCTGCTGGCTGTCCAGACCTATCCTCTCAGCCTAGCCGGCGCGTTGCGCGCTGCAGGCCTCACGCTCGTCGAGAGCGTTGACGTGAGCCTGCCCGACATGCCGCTCAACCTGATGGTGGAGATCGCCGACGGTCTTTCGATCCGACTGATGTTCGACCAGCGCCACGTGACGGAAGCGCATGCCGACCAGCTCCTGGCCATGATGGTCAGAGCGCTGGAAGGACTGACCGACGGGCTGGACCGTCCGGCAAGCGGCCTCGACGTGCTGCCTCCATCGGTGGTGCGAACGCTCACCGAGGATTTTGCCGGCGCGACGCTCGAGGTCGGAGCCGAGACCGTTCCCGGTATCATACTGCGGCACATTCGGACGCAGCCCGACGCCCTGGCGGTGCTCGGCTCCGATCGCGACATGACGCACCGCGCCATGACGTATCGCGACATGGGGGCCTATGCCGCTGCCGTGGCCGCGTCGCTCGTTGCGCGCGGTGCGGGCCGCGGCTCGCGCGTCGCCCTGGTCCTCGATCGGTCGCCGCGGGCCGTCGCCGCGATCGTCGGCATCGAGTTTGCCGGCGCCTCCTATGTGCCGATCGATCCCGACGCGCCGGCGGAGCGTCGTGCGCAAATCCTCGAGGCGGCTGCGGTGTCTGCGGTTGTCACCGACCGGGCGCACGCGTCCTCGTTCGGCGAACGACCCGTCGTCGCGATCGAGGACATCGTTCCGGATGCCGCTGCTCTCGAAGCGATAAAGCCTTCGGCACCCGAGCAGGAAGCCTATCTGATCTTCACCTCCGGCTCGACCGGCCGGCCGAAGGGCGTCTCGGTCGGCCACGACAATCTTCGCTACCACGTGGCGGCGAGCGCCGCCGAAACGCCCGACCTTCCGGTCGGCCGCTTCCTGCTCACGTTCCCGCTGTTCTTCGACGGCTCGGTCACCGGTCTGTTCTGCACGTTCACCCAGGGCGGAACCCTCGTCTTGCCAACAGCCGAGGAGACGCAAGACCCCGATCGCCTCGTGGCGCTGGTGCGCAAGGAAGAGATCACGCACGTTTGCATGACGCCCTCGTTCTGGCGGTTGTTGCTCGACGCCGCTGGCACGGCCGGTCTTCCCGCCTTGCGTCAGGCGAAGATCGCCGCCGAGCCCTGCCCGTCCGCTCTTGTGTCCCTCCATGCGCGCGTGATGCCGCACGTGGCGCTCTGCAACGAGTACGGGCCTACAGAGGGAACCGTCTGGGTATCGATGGAACGCTGCCGCCCCGAGACCATCGCGGACGCCGTTCCGATCGGTCACGCGATCGCCGGGACCCGCCTCTACGTGCTCGATCATCGTGAGCGACTCTGCCCAATCGGCACGACCGGAGAACTCGTGATCGCCGGGCCGGCCGTGGCCCGTGCCTATGTCGGCGCCGACCCGGGCGTCGAACTGAGATGGCGGGCCAATCCCTTCTCGTCCAATCCGGCATTTGCGCCGACCTATCGCACCGGCGACCGGGTCTCGTACGGGTTCGACGGGCGGCTGTATTTCCACGGACGGCGCGACCGGCAGCTCAAGATCGGCGGCTACCGGATCGAGCCTGGCGAGGTCGAAGCCGCACTGATGTGGAGCGATGGCGTCGTCGAAGCCGCCGTCGTCGCCGAGCAACGCGACGGCAGTGCCGCACGCCTGGTCGCGCACATCGCGGGCGACAGCCTTCCGGGCGACGAGGAGCTGCGCCGCGTGCTGTCATCGAGGCTGCCGTCCTACATGTTTCCGCAAGCCTTCGTTCGTCACGTCCGGCTTGCGCGATCCGGAAACGGCAAGATCGAATACGGCACGTTGCCGCTTTCCGATGCCGCGGCGACACCGGCGGAAGCACCGGTGGGCGATCGCGAGACGGCGCTCGCGGGGATCTGGCAGGACCTGCTTGGCCTGAACCGCGTGGGGCGGCACGACGACTTCTTCATGCTCGGCGGCAGCTCATTGCTGGCGATGCAGATGATTGCCCGCATACGCCGGGATCTCACGATCCCCGCCGAGATATCCGATCTTTTCGAGGCGCCCCGGATTGCCGACCTCGCCCTGCGGCTGGAGAAGCGCGCGGCCGCGGGCGCGGCAGGAACAATGACCATCGCGCCGCGCCGCCGGGCACGGGTAGACTTGCCGCCTTGATCGATCGCAGACCCTTGGGACTTGTGTGATGGCGAGCGGATACATCGCCGATCTTTCGTTTGGCCAGCATCAGATCCGCACGGCCGAGCTGCTGCAGCCGGGCCAGACGAAATTCGCAGTCCCTCTTGTCGTTCGGATCTCGGGCGCGGTGGACCCGGCTGCCCTCGGTGTCGCGCTTCAGGCCGTGATTCGGCGGCACGACGCCCTGCGGACGTCCTTTCCGATGGCCGACGGCAGCCCGGTGCAGGCCGTTGCCGATGAAAGCCGGGTTGCGCTCGAGATCGTCGAAGACCTCGTATCGGGCGACGAACCTGCCTCAGCCGAACTGTTCGAGCAGCGCATGGCGGTGGCGGCGCAGGCGCTCGTCGAAAAGCCGTTCGATCTCGCGGCCGGTCCCCTGATGCGCGCGCAGTTGGTGCTTTTGGGCGCGCGGGAGGCCGCACTCGTCGTCGTCTTCCATCACATCATCGCTGACGGCGCATCGCTCACCCTGTTCGTGCGCGATCTCGTCGCGGCGTACGACCGGACGGAAGCAAAGACCGACGGCACGCTGGATGAGCTGCCGCTTCAATTTCCCGATTTCGCCGACTGGGAGCAGCAGCGGTTCAGCGAGGGCGGCGCCGAGGTGGAAGGCAGCCTCGCCGTCTGGCGCGACCGGCTTGCCCACGCGCCCGGGAGTCTCGACCTGCCCTTCGACCGGCGCCGGCACGCCGACAAGGAAGCGGAAAGCGCCCATGCATCCCTGGTCGTGGCGCCACAGGTCGCCGAGAAGATCGGGCGCCTTGCCCGGGCCAGCGGCGCCACCGAATTCAATGTCTACCTCGCGATCTTCCTTGCCGTGCTGCGGCGCTGGAGCGGCCTCGACGACCTTGTCGTCACGATCCCGGTATCCAAGCGGACGCGTCCGGAGCTGACCGATCTGATCGGGCTCCTGGTGGACACCCTCCCGATCAGGGCGGTCATCGATCCCGGCATGCACTTCCCCGTGCTGGTGGCGCAGGTCCGGGATGCTGTCCGCGAGGCAATGGAACAGCGCGACGTGCCGTTCGAGCGGATCGTCCAGGCAAGCGGGGTCGAGCGCCGCGGCAGGCTTGCGCCGTTCATGCAGGTCCTGTTCGGAGCGGCCGAAGTCCCGCCATCGCCGCTCACCGCACTCGACGGAACGACATTCTCGTTCGTCGGTGAAAGTCTCGACCAGACGGCCAAGGCCGACCTCTCGCTCGTCTATCGCGCCGCCCCGGACGGACTGCATCTGTGGTGCCGCTACGACGCCGCGCTCTTCGAGCGGGCGACCATCGATCAGCTGCTCGACTGGACGGCGCGTTTCGCGGCGAGCGTGGGCGAAATGTCCGATCAGCCGGTGCTGTCGGTTCCGATGGCCAGCGAAGCCGAGGGTCGCGCCCTCCTGGCCCGGTTCAACGAAACCGGCCGACCGTACGAGCATCGACGCACCGTGGCCGACCTTTTCTTCGAGATTGGCCGGCTGGCTCCCGAGGCCACCGCCATCGAGGAAGGCGGCCAGGGCCGGACCTATGGCGAAGTGGCCGCGCGCGTGCGCAGGCTTGCGACCGTGCTCGCCCAGGCCGGCGTGAAGCAGGGCGATGTAGTCCTGGTCGTCCTGCCAGTATCGGCCGCACTGCTGGAGATGCAGCTCGCCCTGCTCACCCTCGGCGCCGCGTACGCGCCGGTCGATCCGACGCTTCCTGAGGACCAGCGCGAAGCTCGCGCCCGGGTCGTCGGCGCGTCGCTCGCGATCACCGAGAGAGACGCCCTCGAGATCGCCGGATGCGCCCTCGTTCCTTTCTCGACGCTGGTGGAGAAGGCGGCTGACGCCTCCCCTCATCCGGGCGCGCCGGTGTCGCCGGACAGTCCGGCCTACGTGATGTTCACCTCGGGCTCGACCGGACAGCCCAAGGGAGTCGCCGTGCCGCACCGGGCGATCGTCCGGCTGGTGCGCAATACCAACTTCGCGGTTTTCAGCAAGGCGACCCGCGCCGCGGTGTATTCGAATCCGGCCTTCGATGCGTCGACGCTCGAAATCTGGGCGCCGCTTCTCAACGGCGGCACGGCCATTCCCGTCGATCGTACGGTCGTGATGGACCCGCGGGCATTGCGCCTGTTCCTTGCCGAATCCCGGATCAATCTCATCTGGGTCACGGCAGGCCTGTTCCAGCAGATCGCCGCGGTCGACGCCGCTGCCTTCACCGGCGACCGCACCGTCATCACCGGCGGCGACGTGGTCAATCCGGCGGCCGCCCGGGCGGTGCTTTCGGCAAGTCGCGGCAGCGGGCTGCGGCTGCTCAACGGCTACGGACCGACCGAAAACACCACCTTCAGCACGACCTTCGACATCTCCCGGCTCGGCGAGGATGAGCTGACCGTTCCGATCGGCTGCCCGATCGCCAACAGCACGGTCTACCTGCTCGATCCGCTGGGCCGTCCGTTGCCCCCCGGCATCGTTGGCGAAATCTGGGTCGGGGGCGATGGTGTCGCTCTCGGCTATCTCGGAGATCCGGCCCTGACCGCCGCGCGCTTCGCACCGGATCCGTTCTCCGCCACGCCCGGCGCTCGCATGTATCGCACCGGCGACTTCGGACGGTGGCGGGACACCGGCGAAATCGTGTTCGTCGGCCGTGCCGACAACCAGGTGAAGGTGCGGGGCTTCCGCGTCGAACTCGGCGAGATCTCGGCGGCGCTGGCCCTCCATCCTTCCGTGACGGAATCGATCGTCGTCGCGCCGCGCCGCGAGAGCGGCGAACGCGACCTCGTCGCCTATGTGACGTCTCGCGCGGGCGCGGAACTCACCTCCGCGGAATTGCGCGAGCATCTTCAGGCGCGGCTGCCGCGGCAGCTTCTCCCGCACGCCTTCGTGCTCCTCGACCGCTTTCCGCTCAATGCCAACGGCAAGGTCGACACCCGCGCTCTTCCGAGCGTCGACGTCGCCGGCTCGGAGAGCGCCACCAGCCGCCTCGAACCACGCACCGCCGAAGAGCGGCTGCTGGCAGGAATCTGGGCCGACCTGCTCGGCCATGAACCGACCAGCGTCGAGGACAATTTCTTCCATGTCGGCGGAGATTCGATCCTCACCATCCGGCTGGCAGCCCGCGCCTACGAAGCCGGTCTCGACGTCACTCTGAAGGATGTCTTCGATCATCCGACGATCGCCGGCATCGCGACCATCGCCGCGCGTCGCAACCGCGCTCTGACGACAGAGCGGACAGGCCTCCATCCGGTCGAACTTCTACCCGCGGCGACCGATCCGGCCAACCGCTGCCGGATCGCCAGCGTGATCGTGAGACGGCAGGTGACGGCGGTGGATCTCGGCTTTGCCATCCAGCGGATCGCCGAACGCCACGACGCCCTGCGTCTCGCCGTGATCGACGAAGGCGCGACACGGCGCCTGACGGTCGTCGACTTCCTGCCGGCCGTTCCGATCCGGTTCGTCGATCTGCCGGCCGGCGTGATCGCCGACCTCGACGGCTGGGTCGGCGAACATCGTTCCCGTCTGACCCGTGGCATCGACCTTTCGGCCGGCGTCGCGCTGGCGGCCACGCTGGTCAAGCAGGCAGACCGGGCGGACGCCACCGTCATCGTCGCCGTTCACGAAGCCATCGCGGACGATCGTGCCCTGCTGCTGCTGGCCACCGAACTGGAAACCGAACTCGCCACTGGTGAGCCGTCGCGCCTGAAGGTGCCTGCCGTCAGCTTCGCGAACTGGCTGACCTGGCTGGCGCGACCCAGTTCCAGCGAGGCGGTCCGTTCGGCGGCTCTGGCCAGCGAAAGCGCCGGCCCGGGCTGCCCGCCACCCACGTTGCACGGTCCAGCGGATCTCGGGAGCCGCCGGGCCTCTCGCACCCTCGACATCGCCACCTCCCGCCTGCTGCTCGAAGACCTGCCCGGGCGTCTAGGCGTCTCGGCGCTCGATGCGCTGGTCGTGGCGCTCGGCTCCACCCTTCCTGTCGAAGCCGGGAACGGCGGCATCGCGCTCGAAGTCGTCGACGGCCGACGCGTGCTTCCCGCCGGTGCGCCGCGCGCAGAGGGCATGCTCGCCAACCTCGAAGCGGTGCTGCCGTTGCGCTGCGCGACGGCGGGTGGCGATCTCGGCCGGCGCCTGCGCGACGCGAAGATGTTGCGCCAGACGGTCGAGCCGCTCGGGCTGCATTTCCGCCTGCTTCGCGAGACCTTTGCGTTCCCGGCGGCGGGCCTGGGCCTCGCCTGGCTCTCGATGGAGCATCAGGACCGCGCGATCCACCTGCACCATGCGCCCGCCTTTTCGCCGTCCGTGCAGGCGGCGTTGACGGTGGCGGTGGCCGGTGGCCGCATCGAGCTTGGTTGGATCGGCGCCGAGCCCGGGATCGGGGCGGCGCTCCTGCTCGGCCGCATCGCCGACGTCGTTGGCGAAATCGCAGACTGGGCGCGCGGCCGCACCGCTCCCATCCGGACGCCGCAGGACTTCCCTCTCGCCAACCTCGATCTCGAGACGGTCGACCGGCTGGTCGGCAACGATCCGGACGTGGAAGACATCTATCCGCTGTCGTCCATGCAGGAAGCCATGCTGCTGCATTCGCTCAGCCAGCAGGGCTCGCAGATCAACTTCGAGCAAAGCTGCGTGCGCTTTGGCGGACGCCTCGACATTGCGGCGTTCTGCAAGGCCTGGGCTCTCGTATTCGAGCGCCATCCGGTTCTCCGCACCGTGTTCCGCTGGCGCGGTCTCGCCCGGCCGCTCCAGCTGGTGCGGCGGGCCAACCGGCAGCCCATCGCCGTCGAGACCTGGCCCGCCTCCAGTCCGGATTGGCTCGAACGCCGCTTGGCCGAAGACCGCGCGCTGGGGTTCGACCTCGAAGCCGGACCGCTGGCCCGCCTGACCCTGGTGCGAGCCGGAGAAACCGACGCCTATCTGATCGCGAGCTTCCACCATGTGCTGATCGACGGCTGGTGCCTGGCCCAGCTCGAACGCGAGGCATGCGCCGCCTACGAAGCGTTCCGGCGCGACCGGCTGCCCGCGCTCGAGCCGGTGTCGGCGTTCCGCGACTACATCGCCTGGACCGCCGGCATCGAACGCGGCGACACGCTGCGCTTCTTCCAGGAGATGCTCGCGAACCCGCCCGAGCCGCGGCCGGTGCGCCGGCCGGTGCGCGGCGGTCCGTTCGCGACCATTCGCCGGCTGCTGTCGCCGGCGGAAAGCAAGGCGATATCCGATCTCTCTCGCCGCCGTGGCCTGACGATCGGCACGCTTGCTCATCTCGCCTGGGGTCTTTGGTCGGCCGCCAAGCGGGGGCAGCGCGACACGGTGTTCTGCACGACCGTCTCGGGTCGCCCGCCGCAGGTGGCGGGCGTCGAGCGGATGATCGGGCTGTTCATCAACAACCTGCCGGTGCGCCTGCGCTTCTCACCCGAGAGCGTACTGTCGACCCTGGCATCGGAGATTCAGCGCCAGATCGCCGAGCTTCAGAGCCGGGCGCACCTTTCACTCCTCGAAGTCGGCAACGCTGCCGGCGTGAACGACCGGGCGCACGCGCTGTTCGACACCCTGCTCGTCGTCGAGAACATGCCGTCGGGCACGAGCGCCTGGAACGGTGTCGGCGAGCTCGCGGTCGAGTCG